>RFHC01000076.1 GCA_003696505.1 Deltaproteobacteria bacterium | reverse complement strand
GGTTCACCGTCTCCCCGGCGGAGAAGAGGAGGGAAACCATTCTCGAGAGGCTCCTCACCCTTCCTCTCGAGTCGCCTCCAGGGGAGGAGATACGCTACAGCGACGCGGGTTACATTCTCCTCGGTTTCCTCCTTGAGAGAGGAACGGGAAAGAGCCTGAAGGAGCTGTTGAGGAAGAAAATTACGGAACCGCTCCGCCTCATGGATACGGGATTCACCCCCCTCGATGAGGTCCCCCACTGCGACTCGGCGAGAATCGTGGGCACCGGTTTCTGTCATGTCAGGAGGAGGGAGAAGGTGGGAGAGCCCGACGACCTGAACTGCTACGCCCTCGGGGGCGTGGCGGGGCACGCGGGAATCTTTTCCACCGCCTCTGACCTGACCGCGCTGGGCACGTACCTTTTGAGGAAGTGGCGGGAGGAGGTGGAGGAAAACAGGGAGGGCCTCGTTACCTACCTCCTCCAGGAGGTGAAGGACCGTCGGGGGAGGAAGAGGTTTCTCGGCTTTGACCGGCCCGAGGGGGAGAATTCGCTGGCGGGACGGGGGTGCTCTCCTCTCACGGCGGGCCACCTGGGATGGACGGGGACATCCATCTGGATAGATTTCGGGAGGGGAAGGGGGGTCGTCTTTCTGACGGACCACGTCGCGTGCGGAGGGGACAGGGAAGAGTTCAATCAGGTCAGGCGGAGGGTTCACACGGCTGCGTGGGAGGTGGCAGGTGGCTGAGAGAAAGCGGGTCTACATGGTGGCGGTGGGGGGCGTGGGAATGTCCGCGCTGGCAGGTCTTTTCGTCCAGGCGGGATGGGAGGTGGCAGGGTCTGACGGGGCGCTCTACCCTCCCGTTTCTGATTACCTGAGGGACCTGGGAATCAGGGTGAGCACTCCCTACGACGGGGAATCCGTGCCCCGGGGCTGGGACCTTTACGTCGTCGGAAACGCCGTGACCCGCGATAATCCGGAAGCCGTCCGGCTCCGTGAGATGGGAGTGTCAGCGGAGTCCCTCCCCTCTGCCCTCTACTCCTGCTTCCTGAAGGGGAAAAGGAGGGTCGTCGTGGCCGGCACCCACGGGAAGACGACGACGGCATCCATGGCGGCCTTCGCTCTCCGGGAGTCGGGGCGCGACCCCTCCCACTTCGTCGGGGGAATAGCTGAGGACCTGGGAGGCCCTTCCCGCCTCGGGTCGGGGGAGTTTTTCGTTGTCGAGGGGGACGAGTACGACAGCGCCTACTTCGACAAACGACCGAAATTCTTTCACTACCGCCCCCATCACCTCCTCATCACGAGCGTCGAGTTTGACCACGCCGACATCTACAGGGACGTGGGGGAGGTGGAGTCGGCTTTCCGGGAGCTGGTTCGGCACATGCCTCAGGAGGGGACGGTCGTCGCCTGCGTCGATTTCCCCCTCGTCAGGGAAGTCGTCAGCGGGGCTCCCTGCCGGGTCGTGACCATCTCCCGCCGGGGCGATTCCGACGCCGTCCTCGTCGGCTGTGAGACGGGAAGGGGATTCGTGAAAGGGAGCTTCCTCTACGGGGGGAGGGAGTGGGAGGTGTCGCTCCGGGTCCCGGGCGTTCACAACCTGATAAACGCCTTCTCCGCCTGCCTCGTCCTCGAAACGGCGGGCGTCCCTCTGGAAGAGACTCTCCCGTCGCTCTCCCGATTCCGGGGAGTGGCGAGGAGGCAGATGCTCCTCGGAGAGGCCGGAGGGGTCATCGTGGTCGACGATTTTGCCCACCATCCGACGGCCGTGGCGGAAACGATACGTGCGGTGAGGGAATTTTACTCTCCTCGCCGTCTCGTGGCCGTTTTCGAGCCTCGCTCGAACACCTCCAGGCGGAGGATTTTCGAGAAAGAGTTCGTCCGGGCTCTCGGCGAAGCGGATGCGGCCGTCGTCGCTCCTCCCTACAGGGCAGAGAGGATTCCCGAGGAGGAGAGGTTCGACCCTTCCCGGGTTGCCGGAGCGATTAAGATGGGGGGAAAGGAGGCGTTCTCCTTTTCCGCGAGAGAGGAGATTCCTCCCTTCCTGGCGGAGTACCTGAGGGAGGGAGACCTTGTCCTCTTCATGTCCAACGGAGATTTCGGTGGAATTCAATGGGAAACCCTGAGATTATTGAGAGATAAGGAGGGAAAGCACCATGATTGAGAAAATCCAGCACATCGGAATCGCCGTGGCCGACCTGGAGAAGGCCGTATCCTTCTACCGGGACGTCCTGGGACTCCAGTTTGCCGGATACGAAGAGGTGCCGGACCAGAAGGTGAAGACGGCCATATTCCGGGTGGGAGAGACGAAGATAGAGCTTCTGGCCTCTACCTCGCCGGACGGCCCCATCGGCCGTTTCATCGAGAAGAGGGGAGAGGGGATTCACCACATCTGCTTCGCCGTGGGAGACATCGAGGAGGCGATTCGCAGGACGAAGGAGAAGGGGGGAAGGATGATTGACGAAGAGCCCCGGCAGGGGGTGGAGGGGACGAAGGTGGCCTTCGTCCACCCCCGCTCAGCCTTCGGGGTCCTCGTCGAGTACGCCCAGGAAGGGGGAAAGGAGGAGTGAGGCATGGGCGAGGGTGACGGGAAGGTCTATCTTCTCCTCTGTTTTCACAACCACCAGCCCGTGGGCAACTTCGAGGAAGTCATGGAGGAGGCTGCGGAGAAGGCGTACATCCCTTTTCTCAGAGTCCTGGCGGGATACCCGGAAATCAAGGTGACGCTCCACTACTCGGGGCACCTCCTCACCTGGCTCCTGAAGAAGAAAGAGGAGTTCTCCGCTCTCCTCTACCGCCTCGTTGAAAGGGGACAGGTGGAGATTCTCGGGGGTGGAGTGTACGAGCCCGTCCTTCCCGTTATCCCGGAGAGAGACCGGGTGGGGCAGCTGGAGAAAATGGCCGAAAAGATTCGCTCTCTCTTCGGGAGGAAACCGAGGGGAATATGGCTCGCCGAAAGGGTGTGGGAGCCTTCTCTCCCCCTGACCCTCCGGAAAGCGGGTGTCGAGTATCTCCCCCTCGACGACTACCACTTTCTTCTCGCCGGAGCGTCGGGAGACGAACTGGACGGGTACTTCATCACCGAATACAACGGGCACGTCGTCAAGGTTTTCCCCGGACTCGAACTCCTCCGCTACACGATACCCTTCCGCGACCCCGGGGAGACGATCGATTATCTCAGGACCCTCCGCCGTCCCGGCAGGAAAGCCCCTGCAGCGGTCTTCGCAGACGACGGTGAGAAGTTCGGGATTTGGCCCGGAACGTATTCTCACGTCTACGAGGGGGGATGGCTGAAAAGGTTCTTCGACAAAATCGTGGAGGAGAAGGAGTGGCTGAGGACCTCTACCTTCGCCAGCTACGTCGACAGGTTTCCCCCGCGGGGGAGAATTTACCTTCCTTCCGCCTCATATCCGGAAATGGGCGAGTGGACTCTTCCTCCGAAGAAGGCAGAGGTGTTCGGCACGATTCTCAGAGAGAGGAGGGAGGGGAGGCTCGGGGAGATGAAGGACTTGGTCTCGGGTGGGAACTTCCGCGCCTTCTTTCGCAAGTACGAGGAATCGAACCAGATGCACAAGAGGATGCTCATCGTCTCTGAAATGGTGAACCGGGCGCTTCCCTCAGCCGGGGAGGCAGAGAGGGACCTCATGGTGGATTCCCTCTACAGGGCGCAGGCCAACGACCCCTTCTGGCACGGCGTTTTCGGCGGTCTTTACCTTCCTCACCTGCGAGATGCCTTTTACCGGAATCTCCTGCGGGCGGAGAAGACGGCGTCCCGCATTCTGAAGAAGGGGAAGGAGAAGTGGATAGAAATACTCAGAGGGGACCTGAACAGGGACGGTGAGGAAGAGGTCATCATCCGGTCGGGCAAGGTTGTCCTCCTCCTCCACCCGTCGGACGGGGGGACGGTGAGCGAGTTTTCTCTCCTGGAGCGGGGGTTCAACGCTCTGAACGTCCTCACGAGGCGGAGAGAAGGGTACCACTCCCGCCTCTTCTCAGCGGGAGGGGGGAATCCGGAGCGGGAGGCGGTGAGCATCCACGACACCCTTCAGGTGAAGGAGGGAGTGGACCCCTCGGCCGTCGTCTTCGACCGTTTCGTCCTCAGGTCTTTCCGTGACCTCTTTTTCGAGGAGGGGACCGTGGCCGCCGATTTGACGGGGAGAGGGAGAGAGCCCCTCTTCGTCAACGAGGGGAGATGTCCCGTCCCGTCCTGCATGATGAGCGGCGAGAAGGGAGCCGTCCGGATGAGTTACTCCGTGACCGTGGGAGGCGAGACGCTGGAGATTGAGAAGGTGGTCATTATGGAGGGGAAGAGGGAGGAAGCCCGCTTTCGAGTGAGAGTCCTCCGGTTGGGCCCGGGAGAGAAACCCCTGGTCTACGTCAACCGGTGGCACCTCAACTTCCTCTCTCCCCGTGACGAGAAGAGGGTTTTCGTCGCCTACCCGGTGGACGCGGAGGGTTTTTTCCTCGAAGAAGAGAAAATTCTCTCTGGAATCGAGGGCCTGGGAGTGAGGGACGGGTGGCAGGGATTCACCTTCGTCATCGAACCTTCCCTTCCCGTCGATGCTGTGGTGAAGCCAGTTCACACCGTCTCCCTCTCTGAATCGGGACTCGAAAAGGTTTACCAGGGCTCGGAGGTGGACTTCCTCCTCCCGCTCCCGGAGGAGAAAAAACAGCTGGAAGTGGAGTTTCGGGTCGTAACGCAGGAGGCGTGATTTTCCCGGGAGGGAATTTTTTGTATATAATATCCACCCTCCTGACGGGAGAATTCCGGAGGTAGTCCTTGATGTCGAGAGAATTTGAGCTTTCAACCGACCTCTTTTCCCTGGAGGACCTCCAGCAGACGGACAGGTCGCTCTACGACGCCTTTTACCTGGGGAATCCCCTCTGCCACCTCTACAGGGGGAACCTCATGACGGAAGAATCGGACCTCTTTGCGGCGGTGGAGATTCTCAGGGGCGAGGGGAAGAAAATTTACCTGACCACCCCTGCTGCCCCCCGGATGAAGGAGATCCCCGTCGTCGAAAAGGCTCTCGACCTTGCTGTCCGGGCGAAAGTGGACGGCGTCGAGGTGAACAACCTGGGGGTGCTCACCCTCATGAAGGAGAGGGGCATCTCCATTCCCGCCCACACGGGCCCCTTCGCAAACGTGTACACCGACGTTTCTGCGCGCTACCTCAGCACCTGGGGGGTGGTGCGGGTCAGGCCCAACCCCGAGGTGAGTTACAAGGAGTGCGTGGATATCAGGGAGAACGGAGGAGTCGACGTGACGGTCGTCCTCCACGGAAAGATACCTCTCGGGGTCGTCCCCGACTGCTTCTTCACCGAAGAGAAGGGGGAGGAGGTCTGCCCCGAGGCCTGCCTCGAGCCCGCCTGGCTGACGAGGGGGGAATGGGTAATTCGCCACGTGGGGAAGGGGGTCTCGTCGGGTCTCGACTTTTGCCTTTACGAGCACCTGGACAGGGTTGTGGAGGGCGGTTTTTCCTTTTTCAGAATAGAGGGGGGATACGAGACCCCCGAATACAGGAATCGGGTGGGGAAGATATACAGGGATTCTCTCGAGGCTCTCCTGGCGGGACGGTGGGTGCCGTCGGAAAGCCGTCTTGAAGAGTTAAGGTCCCTTGCCCGTTACGGACTCTGCAACGGGTATTTCTTCGGGACCACGGGGAGGAAGTATTTTGACCGCGCCGCAGCAGGAGGCGTATAATTTCCTGTGGTAAAATTGAAATTCCGGAATGAAAACAGGGAGGTGCATCTCGATGGTTGAGCTTCTCGCGTCCGGAGGGACGTTCGAAATGGTCCAGGCCTGTGCGGAGGGCGGCGCGGATGCCGTCTACGTGGGGGCACTCGGATGGTCCCGCCGGCGCAGGGAATACGAAATGGACGACGAGACTATTAAGAGGAGTGCCGACTTCCTCCACGAGAGGGGGAAGAAAATCAGGGTGGCGATAAACACCCTCCCCGCTTCGGACGAGGTGGACCTTTTCCGCCGGAAGATGGAGAAGTTTGCTTCCTTCCCCATCGACGACGTGATTCTCACCGACCCGGGGCTCATGCGAATCGTGAAGGAGGAATTCCCCGAAATCAAGGTCCACGCCAGCGTCGGGTGCACCATCGTCAACCTTTACGACGCGCTCCTTTACAAGGATGCAGGGGCTTCTCAGGTGGTGACGGAGTGCAGGATGCCCCTCGACGACATCCGCGAAATACGGGAAAAGGTGGGCGTCGGCGTCGAGGTCCTCGTCCACGCCACCACCTGCTACACCTTCCTCGGCCGCTGCACCATGTCTTCGTACACGAAGTTTGAGCACTCCCCCGACGAGACGGGGAAAAAACACTTCCGCGGGTCCCCCAACCGGGGCGGTCTCTGCTACCGCATCTGTCTCACCGAGTGGGAGGTGAGGCAGGATGGGGGAGAGTGGGAGAAGAGCGTGGTCCTTCCCAACACCGCCTATTTCATCTTCGACGACATTCCGGCCCTCATTGAGGCGGGCGTGACGACCCTGAAGATACAGGGAAGGGAGTACTCTCCCGGACTCGTGGGGGAGATGGTGTCCCTCTACAGGCGCCTCATCGACGAGTGCATCGAAAGGGGGAAAGGCGTCGACATCCGTCCGTACAGGGAAGAGCTGGAGAGGATTCAATCGAGGAGGGACGCCGAGAGGACAGAGAAGACCCGCTCCCTCATCAGGGAAGCCACTCTCTGAACCGGGGGTTCCTTGTCCGGGAGGAGCGAAAGAGGTCCCATCCTCGAAGCCGTCCAGGTTGAGAAGAGATTCAATTCCTTCCGCGCGCTCAGAGGCGTTTCCTTCACCCTTGCCGAAGGGGAAATACTCGGGCTCACCGGACCGAACGGTTCGGGGAAGACAACCCTCCTCAACATCGTATCGGGTCTCCTGAAGCCGGACAGGGGTGACGTTTTCTTCACAGGGAAGAGGATGACCGGGCTCCCGATGGAGGAGTTCGTCAGGGCGGGAATCGTGAGGACCTTTCAGGTCCCCCAGACATTCCGCTCCTTCACCGTCAGGGAAACGGTCCGGCTTGCGGCGCTCGCGTCGGGAGGAGACGCAAAGAGCGTGGACGAAATCGTAGAGGCCGTTCTCGAGAGGACGGGGCTTTTCCGTCAGGGAAACCTGGAGGCGGGGAAACTTTCCCAGGGATGCCTGAGACGTCTGGAGATTGCCCGGGCTGTGGCACTCCGGCCGAGGGTCATCCTCCTGGACGAGATTTTTTCCGCTCTCTCTGTGGCGGACCAGCGTGAGGTGGAGGAACTGATGCTCTCCCTCAACGCAGAGGGGATATCCTTCGTCCTCGTCTCACACAACCTCCTCGTCGTCGAAGAGCTCTGCCAGCGCTGCCTCGTCATCGAAGACGGTCTCGTCGTTTACGAAGGCTCCCCCGAAGGGGTAAGGGAGGCTCTCCGTTGAAGAAGGTCGAACCGATTCTGAAGGTGAGGAAACTTCTCGTCAGGTTCGACTCCGTCTGTGCGTTGAAGGAGGCATCCTGCGATTTCAAAGCCGGGACTCTTACGGCGGTGCTCGGAGCGAACGGGTCCGGGAAAACGACCCTCCTGAAAGCCATTGCCGGGCTGGTGCCCGTCACCTCGGGGAAAATATTTTACCTGGGAGAAAACGTGACCCGCCTTCCGCCGCACGAGAGAGTGAGGATGGGAATTCAGTACATTCCTGACCGCGCCCGGGTGGGGCTCTCCATGACGGTGGAGGAGAACCTCCTCGTCGGCGCCTATCTGAGAAAGAGGAAGGAGGCGCTCAGGGACCTGGAGAGGGTGTACGACCTTTTCCCCGACCTTGCCCGGCACAGGAAGGACCTGGCGGGAGTCTTGAGCGGAGGGCAGAGGCAGATGCTCGTCGTCGGGAGGGCGCTTCTCTCGTCTCCCCGGGTGATGCTCTTCGACGAACCCTTCCTCGGCCTCTCCCTCTCGATGAGGGAGAAAATCGTCTCCCTCCTCAGGGAGTTGAAGGGGGAGGGATTGACCCTCGTCGTTGCGGAGCACGACCTTGACGAAATTCTCCCCGAGGCGGACGAGTACCTGGTCTTCCTCAACGGGGAAGTCGTCATGTCCGGCAGGGGAGGGCCGGGCGAGGTGGAGAAATTGAAGAGGCGGTTCCGCCAGTATTACGGTTCAGGGAGGAGTTGCGGAAATGAAGGCTGACAGGGAGGAGAAGGAGGTTCTCCAGATAGAACTTCCCCGCGACCTGGCCCGCCGGTTGCGCGATTTCTCGAGGGAGCACCGGATTCCCGAGTCTCTCGTCGTGGAGAGGGCGCTGAGGGAATACTTTACGATGGGAGACCTGGCTCACTGACGGGAGGAGAGCGGCGTCCTGCTCCCCCTGAGGAGGCCGAGGGCCTTTCTCGGAAGGTCGAGAAGGATGGCGGGGAGGAGAATGGCATAGAGTGAGAGCCTCACCTGGGGAGGGACGTCCAGAGCCCCAAAGAGGTAGGACACTGCTACGGCTGTGAGGGCAGGCCCTGTAACCGTGCCCCTTCCCCCGAGGGCGGAGAGAGTCGCTGCCTGGAAAGAAAGTTCAAGGGAGAAATCGGACGGCGTGGCCCTCCCGGAATGCAGGGCGGAAAATATCCCGGCCACCACTCCGAGGACTCCCGAGGCAACGAACGCCCCAAACTTGAGTCTCTCCACGGGGAGGCCCGTTGCCCGGGCGAGCAGTTCGTTCTCCGCTATCCCCCGCAGTTTCAGTCCAACGGGGTGGCGGAGAGTCCGCAGGAGGAACCACCCGACAGAGGCTGTGAAGAGGAGGAGGGAGTAGTACTCCACGACGAGCCCCCTGAGGGAGAGGATTCCCGCACCCCCCAGGCAGGGGACACCTCCTTCCCCTCCCACCTCAACTCCCTTCAGGATGAAGGGAATATTCATCGTCGCCTCGTGGAAGACCTCAGCGCTGCACAGGGTGAACAGGGCGAAGAATATCCCCTCCAGGCGAGAAGCGAAAAGCCCGAAAAAGGCAGCGAAAGCTGTCCCGACCACCGCTGTTGCCAGAGCCGCACCCGCCGGGGGGAGGTAAGTGGAGAGGAGCGAGAAACCGTATGCTCCCAGCCCCAGGAAGAGAGCCTGTCCCAGACTCACCTGTCCCGCCACCCCTCCCAGGAGGTCCCAGGAGAGAGTGAGGAGGGTGATGACGAGGGCGGAGTTGAGGAGAGAAAGGTGATAAGGGCCCGGGCCGAGGAGGGGGAGGAGGAGTGCCAGGCCGAGGATGAAGGGGATCAGGCTTTTTCCCCGCATCAGTAGTCCCTCTCTATCTTCAGGGTGAAGAGGCCCCCTCTCCTGACGGAAACGACGACGAGCACGGCGGTGAGGAGGAGGATGTATTCCACGTAGGCGCTCGTGGCGAGGGCGAGGCCGAAGGTGACCATGCCGAGTCCGAGAGAGAGGGCGGCGACGGGAAGGAGTCTCCTCGTCCCCGCGAGAATGACGATGACCAGGGCAAAGATGAGGGGCATCCGTCCTGCTGTCGGTGTCAGGACGAGGCCCGGGGCGGAGACGAAGCCCGCAACCGACGCGAGGGCGCATGAGAGCGAGAACGCCGTTGCTCTCACCGCGTTCGTGTTTATCCCCACGCTTTCTGCCATTTCCTCGTCTTCCGCGAGGACACGCATGGCCAGGCCCAGTTTCGTCCTCGGAAGGAGGAAGAAGAGGATGAAGACCGCTCCGGAGAGGAGGATTTCGCCGGCATGCCAGGGATAGATTTTCACCCCGAGGATTTCTCCGAGAGGAGCGCCGGGATGGACGGAGAGCGCCCTGTCCCCCCAGAGGAGGTCTGCCGCCTGCTCGAAGAGGATTGCAAGCCCCAGTGTCCCCACTGCGATGGAGAAGTGGTCCTTCCTGAGCGGATTGACGAGAGTCCGGGCGATGAAGAGGCCGAGGAGGGCGGGGCCAGCGGCGGATGCGGCCAGGAAGAGGAGGCTGAGTCCGGGGAAACTCGAGGCGGAGTAGGCGAGGTAGGCTCCCATGAGGTAGAAGGCGCCGTGGGAGAGGTTGATTATCTCCACGACGTTGACGGTGAGGGCGAGCCCTGCCGAGAGCACGGCGTAGGAGATTCCCAGGAAAAATCCGCCTGCCAGGCTCTGGGCGAGGATGTTCATTTTTCCGGTTTCAGGGGGACGAAGCGTGACCCCTCCCACCTGACGACCACTCCCGACAGGGAGGGGGTCCCCCACTCCGCCTGATGGGATTCGTCGAAGGAGTAGGCGCCCGAAACACCGGGAAAGGTTCCCTTTTCGAGAAGTGAAGCCACAGATTTCGGGGACCACTCGCGAGCCTTTTGGAGAGCGCCGGCGAGAATCCTCAGGGCGTCTCCCGGGAGAGTGTCGCTGTATCCGGAGGGGAAATATCCGTACTTTTTCCGGAAGGCGTCGAAGTATCTATCGGCCTCTGGAGACGCTCCCCGGTAAGCGGCGGCAAGGGCGTAGAGGGGAACCTTCGGCGAGAGGTCTTTCGCGACCCTCTCGTCTGCGAGCGTCCCCCCCACGGAGAGGATGGGGGTTTTCAATCCCAGTTCCTCCATCTCCCGGACCGCCTGGATGGAATTCTTCCCCGGGTCTCCCAGGATGATGAGGTCGGGTTTTTTCAGGGCGAGCCGGAGGAGTATCGGTTTGATGACGGGCCGCCTCGGGGAATAGAAGTCTTCGATGATGAGTTTAATACCCTGCCGGGAAAGGACCTCCTCGAGTTTTTCCGCCAGTTCACGGTTCCACCGGATTGCCGTTCCGAGAAAAGCAGGCTTTCTGGACCCCTGTGCACTAATAAAACGGGCAATCATCTCTGCCCACCGCGAGATGGAGAAGCCTGTCCGGAAAACGGTGCTGTATCGGTCAGGGTTTTCCCGGACCAGACCGGTGATTCTCTCGGTGGCGGAGATGGGCACGAGGAGGAGGACTTTTCTCTCCGCCGCTACTTCCACGACGCCCAGCGTCTCTTCCGAGAGGTAAGCGCCGATGAGGAATTTTACCCCCTCGCTGTCCACGAGGCGGAGCGCCTCGTTACGCGCGCGCCCCACCTTTCCCTCGGAGTCTCCCGTTACCAGCAGGATGGGTCTTCCCAGGACGCCCCCCTTCTCGTTGATTTCCTCAGCAGCAAGGGTAACGCTTCTCAGAAAGGACTTCCCTCCCGGTGCGAATGGGCCGGAGAGAGGGCAGAGGACTCCCACTTTGAGGGGGGCTGTCCTCTTCGACCCTGCCGCCGAGAGTGAGGGCAGGAGGAAAAGGGAGGCCAGGAGGATGAGAGCGAGTGTGGCCTTTCCTCTTTTCACCGTTCTCCTTCGTTCCATTTCGCTATAGATGATACAATTTTCCTCATTTCCTGTAAAAGGAGGTGGCGGTTTTCTCTTTTTTCTGATAAATAACCCTTTGTGCCAGAAAATCAGGGGGAGGTCATCGGGAAGATGGAGAATTTCAAAGGTGCGGGAATGCTGGTCGGACGAGTTCTCGTGGGGCACATCTTCCTCGTTTCCGGCGTGAGCAAGCTCCTTGACGTTAAGGGCACGATGGCGTACATGTCCTCCCATCACATGCACGCCGTCGGACTCTGGCTCGCGCTGGCGATTATCGTTGAAATCGGCGCAGGGGCCATGCTCCTGGCAGGCTGGTTTACCCGGCTCGCTTCCCTGGCTCTCATCTTTTTCCTCGTTCCCGTCACGTTCATCTTCCACTGGGACCCGGGCAACAGGCTTCAGATGATCATGCTGATGAAGAACCTGGCCATACTCGGAGGGCTCTTCCTCCTTCTCGCGGAAGGTCCCGGCAGGTTCAGCGTCGATTTCCTGAGGAGTGGGAAGAGAGGATAAGGAGGAGAAGATGCTGGAAAAGGTTCTCGTTCCCCTGGGGGGATTCGAAGACGCCGACAGGCTCTCTGCTTTCGTGAACACCCTTTCTCCGGACCGGAGAATAATCGTCCACGGACTCGGAATCGTCGATATTCCGGGTGTGGAGTCGAGCCTCTCCGGAGCGCCCATCGGTGCCATCTCCATGGCCGAGGAGGCGCGGGAGAAGGTCTCATCGTCGGAGAAAAAGAGGGTGAGGGAGTTCGTCCGCGCCTTCGGGGAGAAACTGGACGAGAAGAAGGTGGAATACGAGCATTCCATCGCCGAGGGTAGCCCCATCGAGGAGATCGCATCCCGCACCTTCGGTCACGACCTCGTGGTCATCAACTCGTCCTCCATCTTCTCCTTTCAGAAGGAGAAGGAATCGCCCTCGTTCTTCGTCGACCTCATCCTGGAGATACACCAGCCGGTTCTCTTCTTCGTTCCCAACGGGTTCCCTCCCGACGCCGTGGGAGTGGCGAGCGACTTCGGCAGGGAGTTCCACCACTCCCTCTTTGCGTTCCTTCACCTGGGGCTTTACAGGAAGTCGCGAATACTCTTCGCCCACGTCTCCTCAGAGGGGGAGAGAACAAAGCGCTTCACACCCTACAGGGAGTACTTCAGGCTCCACGGCTACACTTCGGTGACGGAGGTTCCCCTCAAGGGAGAGAAGATATCAGCGGTCAGGCGCTTCGTCGAGACGGAAGAGGTGGGTCTCCTCATCCTCGGGAAGAGGGGGGAGAGCCGGTTCAGGGAGTACCTCTTCGGCTCGCTCACGGAGTCCCTCGTGAAAGACACTGTCTGCTCTCTCTTCATCTACGAGTAGGAGGTTCCTCAATGAAGAGGTTTTCCCCGTTAAGGACAATCCCCTCTCTCTGCGTCGTCGGACTCGTTCTCCTCATGCCCGTTGCCGGTCTCTGCTCTGAGGGAGAAGTCCACGAGATAGGAAAGGAACTCTCTCTCCTCTGGGTCCTCCCCTTTGCGGGTCTTCTCCTTTCCATCGCCATATTTCCCCTCGTCAATCCCCACTTCTGGGAAAGACATTACGGAAAGGTGGCGGCAGCCTTCGGGGCGCCTGTGGCGATTTACTTCCTCTTCAAGGACTACCACGCCGTCCTTCACACGGCGGGGGAATACGTCTCCTTCATCATCCTCCTGGGCGCGCTCTTCATCATCTCGGGGGGAATCCTCATCAGGGGAACGCTGAAGGGGTCACCTCTGACAAACTCCATTTTCATCCTCATCGGGTCCGTCATCGCCAACCTCCTCGGGACGACGGGAGCGAGCATGCTCCTTATCCGTCCCGTCATTCGAATGAACCGGTGGAGGAAGTCCTTTGCCCACGTGGTCATCTTTTTCATCTTCATCGTGTCGAACATCGGCGGTTCCCTCACGCCCATCGGCGACCCACCCCTCTTCCTCGGATTCCTCAAGGGTGTCCCCTTTTTCTGGACCCTGAAGCACCTCATTCACCTATGGGCATTCGAGGTGGGCGTCGTCGTCGCAGTTTTCGTCGTCATCGACACGATAAAGTACAGGAAAGACCTGGCAAAGTATGGATACGAACTGGAAGGGGAGAAGATTCCCCTGAAGATAGAGGGGTCCTACAACTTCCTCCTCCTCGCCGCCGTGCTCGGGGCAGTCTTCATCAAGCCCCCGTACCGGGAAATCATCATGGTCATCGCCTCGCTCATCTCCATCAAGGTGACGCCCAAGTCTCTCCGTGAGGAGAACGAGTTTACCTACTTCCCCATCGAGGAGGTGGCAAAGCTCTTCGCGGGGATTTTCGCTGCCATGATACCTGCTCTTCTCATCCTGAAAGCTCGAGGGGGAGAACTGGGAGTGACGGAACCGTGGCAGTTTTTCTGGGCAACGGGGTCCCTTTCCAGTTTCCTCGACAACGCTCCCACATACCTCACCTTCCTCTCCCTGGCACAGGGGCTCGGGGCCACGCCCGAGGTGGTGGGCGTGCCGGCGAAAATTCTCATGGCGATATCTGCTGGTGCCGTCTTCATGGGGGCGAACACCTACATCGGCAACGCGCCCAATTTTATGGTCAAGTCGATTGCCGAGGAAAACGGCGTCAAAATGCCGTCCTTCTTCGGGTACATGCTCTACTCCCTCCTCATCCTCGAGCCGACTTTCGTCCTCGTCACTTTCCTCTTTCTGAGGTGAGCAGGGGGCCGGAAGAGGAATTTTTTTCCTCTTGTTATAATGAGGAAAACGACAGGGAGGAGGAGTGTCATGGCGAAAAGGGGTCGTCTTTACATCGACGGGAAGTGGGTCAGTTCCCGAAAAACCTTTGATGTGATTAATCCTTACGACGGGTCCCTCGTGGGGACGGTGCCTCTGGCGACGCCGGAGATGGTTTCGAAGGCAATCCAGGCGGCATACGAGTCGAGGGAGACGATGGCCTCCCTGCCGCTTCACGAGAGGGCCCGGATTCTCACGGAAACGAGCAGGCTCATCGAGGCGAAGAAGGAGCTCTTCGCCCGCACCATTGCCCTCGAGTCGGGAAAAGCGTGGAAGTACGCAATCGGAGAGGTGGAGAGGGCGATACAGACGTTCAAGTTTGCGGCGGCCGAGGCCCTCACGCTTCACGGGGAAACAGTCCCGATGAGCGCGGCGAAAGGTGCCGAGACGAGGGTCGCTTTTTACGAGAGGTTTCCCGTCGGGGTCATCGGCGCCATCACTCCCTTCAACTTTCCGCTGAATCTCGTGGCTCATAAAGTTGCGCCGGCAATCGGCGCGGGGAATCCGGTCGTCCTGAAACCGGCGAGTGCCACACCCTTCACGTCGATTCTCCTGGTGGAGACACTCCTCAAAGCGGGCCTCCCGCCGAGGGCGATAAACCTGGTGGCCGGGTCCGGGTCCGTCGTGGGGGATGCCATCGTGACGGACGAGAGGGTGGCGATGATTACCTTTACGGGTTCTCCCACTGTGGGGTGGGCGATAAAGGAGAAATGCGGCAAGAAAAAGGTAACCCTCGAGCTCGGTTCCAACTCGGGAATCGTCGTCGAGGACGACGCGGACCTGGAATTCGCCATTCCCCGCTGCATCGTGGGCGCCTTTGCCTACTCGGGGCAGGTCTGCATCTCCCTCCAGAGAATCTACGTGAACGAGAAAATCTACGACAGGTTCGTGAAGGAGTTCGTGAAGAGGACAAAGAAATTGAAAATGGGGAACCCCCTCGACCCTGACACGGACGTCAACCCGATGATAAACGAGGCCGAGGCGAGGAGAGTGGAGGAGTGGATCAAGGAAGCTGTGGCTGAGGGAGCGAAGGTGCTCACCGGAGGGAAGAGGAAGGGGAACGTCCTCTATCCGACGGTGATTACAAACGTGACTCCCGACATGAAGGTCTGCTGTCTGGAGGCCTTCGCGCCCATCGTCGTCATCGACAAATACAAAACCTTCGAGGAAGGCGTGGAAAAACTGAACGACAGCATCTACGGGCTTCAGGCCGGCGTCTTCACGAAGGACGTGAACAAGGCGATGTATGCCTTCAGGAAACTCGAGGTGGGAGGAGTGATGATTAACGACATTCCCACCTTCCGCGTTGACCAGATGCCTTACGGCGGCGTGAAGAACAGCGGAATGGGCAGAGAGGGCCTGAAGTACGCCATGGAGGAGATGACGGAAATCAGGCTCGTCGTTTTCAACGTTTAGGAGGTGGCCCATGGGTGAAGCAAAGTCCCTCCGCGTTAAGTGCCTCTCCGAAGTGGCGTGGAAGGATGACGCGCGGATGCGCCTGGACATAAGGGAGTCGGGCGGTCTCGAGACGGACCAGTACGAGGTGAAGTGGACTCCGGGGAATGCGGCCGGAGTCCTCAATCTCATCGACGCCGTCGACGGCGACGGAAACGAGAGGAAGGTCCTCGTCGACGTGGGATGGGACGTGAATTACGTCGAGGAAGTCCTGAAGCGGGAGGGGGTGGACGTCCTTCTCGCCGAGGGGAAGATAGACGCCGTGGCGATTACGCACGAGCACGTGGACCACTTCTTCGGACTTCCGGCGCTGACATCGATAAACCCTGATTTCCTCCTCCTCATTCCCGCCGGATTTACGGAAAAGGGAAGGGAGAGGATACGGGCAAGCGGTCACCGGGGTGAGGTCCGGGAAATGCCTCCGGGGGAGGCGGTCGAAATCTTCCCCGGCATCTTCTCGTACACCTTCCCGAAAAAGATATTCCTTCGCGTTCAGAACGAGCAGGTGTTCTACGTTGACCTTGCCGGGAAAGGCGTGGTTACGGTGACGGGATGCTGCCATCCCGGCATTCTCGACCTCCTCGACAGGGCGCGCAGTCTCTTCCCCGGCAAACCTCTGCACGGCGTTTACGGGGGGCTCCACATCTGCCCCTTCGATGAGTGGACGGAGGAGCACGACGCTCTCATTGAAAAAATGAAGGGATACGGCGTCGGCCTGTACGCCTGCAACCACTGCACGGGGACGGTAACCGTGCGGAAAATGAGGGAGGCCGGGCTCCCCGTCCTCTCCGGTTCAGGGAGGTTCGGTTCGAAGACGGACGAGTACGTCGGATGCGGAGACGTGGTGGAATTTTAAGTGTTAATTTTTCCCGTGCACATTCGATAAGTTATAATGGGTGAACCCGACGGGAGGGATCGAGTGGAAGGGACCCACCTGATTATCAGGGAAGAGGAATACCGCCGGATGCAGTCCCTCCTGCGCCGCATCCTCGTCGAGGCCAGGGCGAAGGTTGTCTTCCTCGTCGACAAAAACGGGCAGCTCCTCTGCTCTGCCGGCGACGAGGGGGAGTACGACACGACGGCGCTCGGGTCCCTTGCGGCGGGGAACATCGCGGCCAGCGGAGGTCTCGCCCGGCTCATCGGGGAGAAAGAGTTCTCCATCCTCTTTCACCAGGGCGAACACGACAACATGCACATCTCCCTCATCGCGGACCGGGTGATTCTCGTCGTTATCTTCGACGTGACCACTCCGGTGGGACTCGTCAGGCTGAAGGTTTCCCGGGTTAGCGGAGAGATAAGCGACCTCATACGGACCGTGGAGGAGAAGATGAAGGAAGCGGAAAGCGGAGACCTCTTCGAGGAGATTACGGACGAGGATATCGACAAGCTCTTCAAGTAGGGGGATGCCGGGGCGAGATGTCGTTCATCAACTACTCAGCGCGGGAAATCAACTGCAAAATCGTCTACTACGGGCCGGGCCTCTGCGGGAAGACCACCAACCTCCAGTACATCTATTCCCGGATGAAGCCCGAGGCGCGGGGAAAGCTCATATCCCTCGCCACCGAAACGGAGCGGACCCTCTTCTTCGACTTCCTTCCCCTCTCCCTGGGGGATGTGAGGGGCTTCAAGACGCGCTTTCACCTCTACACCGTGCCGGGGCAGGTCTTCTACGACGCCAGCCGGAAGCTGATTCTGAAGGGGGTTGACGGTGTCGTCTTCGTTGCGGACTCACAGATTTCCCGGATGGACGCCAACGTGGAGAGTTTCGAAAACCTCCGCGTGAATCTGAAGGAGCAGGGATACGACCTGGACAGGATTCCCCTCGTCCTCCAGTACAACAAGAGAGACCTGAAGGAAATCGCTTCTGTCTCGGAACTTCACTCCCTCCTGAACTATCGAAACGTGCCCGAATTTGAAGCGGTTGCCACGAAGGGGATAGGCGTCTTCGAGACGCTGAAGGCGATTATCAAGCTCGTCCTCGTGGAATTGAGGAAGGGCACGGCGAGATTTTGATATCATACCCACCCGGGCACGGATAAGGATAAGAGAGGAGGTAGGTAATGTCACTGGACGAAAAACTTGTGGAGTCTCTCTGCGAGTACATCAGGATAGAGACGGTGAATCCTCCCGGCGACTGCTCGAAAGCCGTGGATTTCCTCGAAGCTCTCCTCCGGGACCACGGTTTCTCCCCGGAGAAGGGGGGCGTTTCGCCGGAGAAGGAATCCCTCTGGGTCAACCTGGGAGGGGAGGAAGAGCCGGGAGTCGTCCTCATTCACCACATGGACGTCGTGCCCGCCAGGGAGGAGGAATGGTCCTTTCCCCCCTTCTCCGGAGAAGTGAGGGACGGATTCGTGCTGGGGAGGGGGACCCTCGATACGAAGGGCCTCGGCATGGCACACCTCTTCGGGGCGCTCAAGGCAATTTCGGAAAAGGGAAAGCTGAGGAAGAAGGTCTTCTTCGTGGCCAACCCCGACGAGGAGGTGGGAGGAGACGAGGGGGCCGGATATTTCGTCTCCTCCTTCGGGAACATCTTCGGAAACTGTTTCGGGCTCAACGAGGGAGGCATCGGAGTGAAGGGCCTCTTCGGGGAGGGAGACTTCTTCCTCCTCAACGTGTGGGAGAAAGGTCCCGTCTGGCTCCGCCTCACCGCGCGGGGGAGAGCGGGGCACGGGTCCCGCCCCACGCCTTCCGACCCCCCTGCCCGGCTCATCAGGGCGCTCAACCGGCTCCTCACGAGGGAAGTGCAGCCGGAAATCACTGAGCCGGTGAGGCTCATGCTCGAGGAGTTGAGAAAGAGGGGGCTTACGGGAGATTCGCTCGAGGAGAGGTGGCGAGGACCATTCCGGAGATGGAGGCGATAACGAGGAACACCGTCGCCCTCACGATGCTCGATGCGGGTTTCAAGCCAAACGTGATTCCGGCAAAAGCGGAGGCGACGGTGGACGTGAGAATCCTGCCGGGAAAGGACCCGGAGAAGGTGGCGCGGGAGATAGAAGAGTTTCTCTCTCCTGACGGTATCGAAGTTGAGGTGATTTACGCGGCCTCACCTTCCGGGTCTCCCGTGACGGATTACTTCTCCCTCGTCCGGTCTGCCCTGGAGAGGGTCTACCCCGGGAGCGTCGTCCTTCCCTACCTCTCGACGGGTTTCACCGACTCCCGTTATTACAGGGGGCTCGGCATTCCCGTCTACGGGATTCTCCCCTGCGTCATCGAGAGGAGCGAACTGGGGAGGATACACGGCGTCGACGAGAGGATTTCCGTGGATTCCCTCATACGGGCCTCAGAGGTCATCAAAGAGGTGATTCTCCTCCTCGAAGAGAGGGAGTGAGGAGGGCCTCCTCGTGCATCCGAAGGTCGCCTCCCTCGGCAAGGCGGCGGCGAAGAAAAAGGCTCTCGCCGCGACGTGGACCTTCCCGACCGTCGTGGCTACCGCGCTCCTCATCGCGTGGGCGGCAGAGGCGGCTCAGTTTCTCGTTTCTCAGGGCCTTGCCCTTGCTCTTCTCGCCTGGCTGCAGACCCTCCCCGAGTTCATGGTGGAGGCAGTCATCGCCTGGGAGCAGAAGGTCCACCTCATGGTGGCGAATCTCACCGGGTCCATCCGTCTCCTCATCGGTCTCGGGTGGCCCATGATTTTTTTCACCAAAGCCCTGCTCGGCGGGAAGAACCTGAACGGGAAGCGTTTCGGGCCAATCGTTCTGATGAGCGAGCACTCCGTCGAGGTGATAGGGGTTTTCCTCCCGTCGCTTTATTTCCTCATCATCTTCGCGAAGGGGACCCTCACCCTCTTCGACGCGCTCCTCCTCTTCGGTTTCTACGTCTACTACCTCTACATCCTCTACCGCATACCGCCTGTCGAGGAGGAAGGTGCGGAGGACCTCCCCTGGGTGCCGGCGAAGATTCTCACGCTGAGCAAGAGAAACCAGGTGATTACCGTAGCGGCGATGTTCCTCGCGGGTGGCGTCGTTCTCCTCCTCGTGGCCTCTCCTTTCCTCCACTCCATGATGGGTCTCGCCGTCACGCTCGGAGTTTCCGAGTTCGTTTTCGTCCAGTGGGTCGCGCCGTTCCTCTCGGAGTTCCCGGAGAAACTCTCTGCATTCTACTGGGCGCGGACGGGGAAGAAAGCTTCCATGGCGATGATCAACCTCGTTTCGTCTGTTATCAACCAGTGGACGGTTCTCCCTGCGATGATGGTCGTCGTCTACTCCGTGAGCCGGGGCGAGGTCTCCACGGTCGTGTTCGACCACCACCAGCGGGTGGAGATTCTCCTCACCATTGCCCAGAGCTTTCTCGCCTCCGTCTTCCTTCTCAACATGAAGATGGAGTGGTTTGAAGCCGTCCTCCTCTTCCTCCTCTGGTTCGTCCAGTTCGTTCTCCCCCACACGAGGGAGGAGATGGTGGTGGTCTACTTCCTCTTCGTGGGATTCGAAGTTCTCCGGATGTTCCGGGGGAAGAGGAGCGTCGTCGCCGTCAGGAAGTTCGGGGAGCAGTACCGGAATCACGTCAGAAAGAAGGGGAACGATAGGGAGTGAAAAGTTCTGGAAACCCGTTTCGTTTCGGTGAATCATAAATAGGGAAAATAGATGAGAAGGAGGGATTATGAAAAAGGGAGTCATCCTGGGTGAAATCAGAGAACTTCTCCGGACGGTTTCCGGCAGAGCAGAGGAGGTGCTGAAGATTCTCGAGGCGGAAAAGGCGAAAATGCCCGACCTGGAGGGATTTCTCCGGGACCTCAAGGAGCGAGCGGAAAAGGACGCCGAAGAGGTTTCCCGGTATGCCGGGGAGGGAATCGAGAATTACGACGTCGTGAAGTTTCTCAACACCATGCTCCGCGTCGAATACCAGGGGATTTTCGACTACAACCTTCACGCCGACAGCATGGAGGACCGGAAACTCGCCGAGAGGTTGAGAAAATTCGGGGCGATGGAGGTGGAGCACGCGCGGATGCTCACTCAGCTCATCCGAAAACTGGGGGGCACGCCCAGGCCCGTGCCTGCATCAGCCCGGAAGGAAGAGAAAATCTCGGTGAAGGAGATGATAGAGAGGCACCTGGAGGGGGAGAAGAAGGCCATCGAGCTGTGCGAGAAGGGCCTCAACACGTTCTCAAGTCCCGAGATTCAGTGGGCTATCGGGACGATAAGGCTCGACGAAATGGACCACATGAAGGAACTCACGTCCATTTACGAGGAGTACAAACTCTCCAGCGAGGTTATCGAGTTGAACAAGAAGTACCGCCCACCCAAGGAAATTGACTTCGACTCTGACGAGCCGTGGGTTGAGGGGTGAGAAAAGGTTCCCTCTGTTTTTTCCTGGGGTAGCTGAGGACTCGCGTAAAAAAAGCCGGGCCTGAATGGCCCGGCTCTTCTCTTCTGTCTTTTCTTCTCTGGATTAAAGGTTCTTCAGCATGTTCTCCACCGTCAGGACGTGGCCTTTCTCGAAGTTCATGAGGAACTGAAAGAGCTTTTTCGCTTCTTCATCGTCAGTCTTCTCGTAAAACCCGGCGAAAAGTTCGTAAGCCTCTTTTTCGAGCTCGAGAGCCACCTCGAAGATTTCCCGCTTCGTCTTCAATTTATCGACCCGCGCCAGGAGTTCCTTGTGCGTCTCGGAGATGTGCTCGTCGATGTCGGGAAGCCCCTCTTTCCTCATGATGTCTCTGTACGGGGCCCACATCTCAGAGCGAACGCTCTTGTCGTACTCATCTTCCAGCTGGAGGAAGTGGTGCTTCTCGTCCTCGGCGAGCTTTCTCACCGCTTCGAGCGTCTCCTCGTCGTTGATTTTCTCCATGACCTTCTTGTAGAAGACGTAGGCCTGGAGTTCCGATTCAATGCCGAGATTCAGGTACTTGAGAACTTCCTGCGAGTAAGGGGACATGGGACACCTCCGGTTCGTGTTGTCAGAACTGATAATTCAGGGATATACCGTAAGATGAGGTTCCTCCCACTTTCGCTTCAAGGGAGAGGGAAAACTGCGACTGGAAGGTTATCCGGGCCCCGGCCGTGAGGTGGATGTTGATATCGGTGTCGTCGCTCAGGGACCCGCCGAGGACCTCGATGGAGGGACCTCCATAAGGGGTTATTCCGAGGGACCCGTCTTCCTTCATGAAGTTCTTCGATGCCAGGACCCCTCCTTCGAGGGAGTGGAGGGCTTTCCCGTCGGCGAATCCGAAGTCGTAACTGGCGAAGAGCGCAACTTCGGGGTATGAGGGGTCGCCGAAGATTGCGGCTCTCATTTTTCCACCCACTCCGAGGAGGACACCGGTCTTGTCGTCCTTCGGACGGTCTACGGTGAGGAGACCGCCCCGTGCGGAAAGCTCGACTGCTTCGGTGTATCCGTAGTGTCCGGACACGAAGAGGGAGAAGTAGTCGTCCCTGCTGGAGAGACCCAGATTCCCCCACACGCTCCCCTCAGCGCTCGTTGATGCCGTCTCAAATGAGTTCGTGAGAGCTCCCGCTGCCGTCGGCAGGGAAAGCAGAAGGGCGAGGAGAATGCACAGATACAGACTTCCTTTGCCTTTTTTCATATCTTTTGACCTCCTTTTCGTGAGAAACCGTTTCTCCCGCGCACGGCGGGAGGTAAGTCAGACCCCTCAGGTACCCCCGTAACCGACAGTTACCTTCCCCTCTTCCACGATGACGGGGACCTGCCGGCCTCCCGAGAGTTTGATCATCTCGTCTTTCCGGGACGGGTCTGCGGTCACGTCGTGGTATTCCACTTCGTACCCTTTCCGCGCGAAGTCCTCACGGGCGCGCATCGTGTAGGGTCACGTGTTCTTGCCGAAGATGATGACTTTTTTCGACATATCCCGACTCCTCCCTTTTTTTACGTTCAATTATACTCTAAGGACCGGGGGGAGGCGACGGCAGCATCCCCGGGAAAGGGGTAAACTAAAAAGAAAACAGTGGAGGGAGCACGGAGTGGGCGTTTCGCGGGTTGAGAGGAGAGTGGCCTACCTTTCCCGGGTCTTTCCCTGGCTTTCCGACCTCTTCCGCGCGTATTCGGACATCACCAGGATGTCCGGAAAGGGGGGAGGAGCCCGGTGGGACCCTCCAGGACCGGTGGAGGTCCTCGTCGGAGAAAGGGTTAAACGGGGGTTTCCGCTCCTGAGGGCGGAAGAAGTTTCCATCGACGCGGAGGCACTCAGGGAGTTGAGCGTTTACGTGCTCACCGTCCTCTCCCGCTGGTCTGGTATAATGTCGGACCTCCTCGATTCTGCACTTTCGGGGAGGATTCCTTTTCCCGAGGCTGCCATGCGGTTTCTCGCTCGCGACGAGAGATACTTTGAGAGAGACCTTTCCCTCGACGAGGTGCGGACAGAGAGCCTTTTCTTCGTTCTCGCGAGGGCCCTTAACCCTCAGATGAGGGGGCTCGTGAGGGAACTGAGGGACCATCTGGAGGGCGTGCCGTGGGAGGAAGCTTTCTGCCCCGTCTGCGGGTTTCTCCCGCTCGTCGGCTTTTTCCCTGCAACGGCCAGGGGGAACAGGACCGAGCTGAACCTGGTCTGCTCTCTCTGTGAGAACTTCTGGGTCCATCCGCCCCGACGGTGCCTCCTCTGCGGTGCGGGGGAAGAAGGAGATTTCCTCACGTTTCACGGGCGGGGCGGTTTCGTCCGCTGCTGCCTTTCCTGCAACTCTTACGTCAAGTTCATCACAGTTGAATCCCCGCCGGACGAGGCGTCTTTTCCCCTCGAGGACATGGCGACCGTGACCCTCGACATCCGGGCAAACAACCTCGGGTTTTCCCGGCGGGGGGTTTTCCGGGTGTGACCATGGAGAAGAGGGGCAAAAAGAGGAGGAAGAAGGATAAACCCCGCTCCCGCCGGGAAAAGGGAAAGGGGGAAATTCCCTTCCCGGAATTGCTCGCCCCTGCGGGCAACCTGGAGACCTTCTTCGCCGCTGTCGAGGAGGGGGCGGATGCGGTTTACCTCGGTCTGGGCGAGTTCAACGCGAGAAAGAGGGGGGAAAACTTTTCTCTCCCCGACCTGGGAAAACTGGTGCCGTTCGCCCACAGCCGGGGAGTGAAGGTTTACCTCACTCTGAACTCTCAAATTCTCGAGGGAGAACTCCCCCGCTTCATCGACATGGTCCACGGCGCCCTGCTTTTCGACCCCGACGCGCTCATTCTCTCCGACCTGGGGGCGATTCGCATCGTCCGGCGCTATTTCCCGAAAGCCGAGATACACGCTTCCACCCTCATGGGGAACTGCAACTCCCGTGTGGCTTCTGTGCTCCACGAGATGGGTGTTGCCCGGCTTGTCGTGGAAAGGCACCTGGAGATGGAGGAGTTGAAGAGCCTCGTCCGGAGGAGTCCCATCGGCGTGGAGGTATTCGTCCACGGCGCGCTCTGCTTCTCCCTGTCGGGGAGGTGTCTCTTTTCGAGTTACCTGGGAGGAAAGAGCGGGAACAGGGGGGAGTGCGTTCAGCCCTGCAGGCGTGTCTACGACGCAGGGGGGGTGGAGGCTCCGTTTTTCTCCGCCCGTGACCTCTGTCTCATTGACGTGCTTCCCGACCTGGTTCGCCTCGGAGTCGCGGCTCTGAAAATAGAGGGGAGATTGAGGAGTGTCGAGTACGTGAGAAACGTCGTGCGGGCGTACAGGAGGGCTCTTGACAGGATACGGGCAGGCGAGCCGGAGAGAGGCGTGGAAGAGGGGAAGGCGATTCTCGGCCGTGTCATCGGCAGGCCGAGCACGAAAGGGGTCCTGGGAGGAGAGAGAGAGAGGAGCGTCGTTTCCTCTGAGGAGGAAGCGGCCGTGGGCGAATTTCTCGGAAGGGTGCAGGAGGTTTCCCCTCCCTACGTGAGAATTGAGGGGGACCCACAGGTTTCCCGGGGCGAGAGGTTGAGGGTCCAGGACGGGGAAACGGGGAAGGGAGTTGGTTTCACCGCCTCCGTCGTCTCGGTCAGGGATGGAGCCCCCTGGGTCAAAGTCCCTTTGCCCGTAAAACCGGGAGATATGATTTTCCGGGTGGGTTCGTCGAGGGAGAGGAGAGAGGAAACCGCGCGGGCGGTCAGAACTTTCGCGTCCCTTCCATCAGCAGGCCACACCTTCGAGGTGACGATTCGGGGAAGCGCCATCGTCGTGGAGGGGAGGTTCAGGAAATACGGGCAAATATACCGTTTTCGCGTTTCCGGCGCCGGCAGGCCTCTCGAGCTGTCTCCCCCTGAGGTTGAGGGGCTCCTCGCTCAGGCGTATCGGGGCGATATCCCCCTTTCTGAGGTGCGGGTGAGAATTGAGGGCGAGCCGGAGGTTTCATTGGAGGAGGTGCTCAGAGCTTTCGACGATGCATCCCGGGCCTTCGACAGAGATGTCTACCTGGAGGGGAAATCGCTCCGGGTCAAGATTATCAGGCATCTCAGGCTGAAGGGGTCGCGGAGGGAGAGGAGGCCCCTCACTTTCAGCATCGCCGTCGATTCCGTGGATTCCGCCCGTGAGTTTCTCGACAGGGGAGAGAGAATCATCCTCTCGCTCCGGAAATCCCACGTGAGAAATCCCGATAAGCTCGCCCCTCTCCCGAGGGAGCGCGTCTTCATCCGCCTTCCCCTGGCGCAGACGGACCAGGGAATCTCGTTTTACCGTCGGGGGCTGGAGACTCTCTCACGGATGGGTTTCCGAAAATTCGTCGTTCCCGACCTGGGCTGGTTCCGCGTTTTCCGGGAGGCACGAATTCGCCTGGAAGAAGTCATAAGCGACCATTACCTTTACGTCTTCAACACCTCATCAGCCATAGCTCTCGAAGATATGGGGGTGAAGAGGTTCATCCTGCCCCTCGAGCTGACGCTGGAAAACCTGAGGAAAATGGGGAAGTATCTGAGGGGGCTCGGCATATTCACGGTCTTTACCCGCGTTCCGCTCCTGAAGAGTCCTCTCATCGTCTTTCCCGGCGAGGGGGAGAAAGTCGTCCGTTCCCGCTTCGACGAGGAGTTCGTCGTCAGGTTCGGGAAGGAGGGAACGGAAATATTCTCCTCTGAATACTTCTGCGCCGTCGACTTTATTGAGGAGGTGATGAAGGCGGGAGTTTCGGACTTCCTCATCGACCTGTCAGGCCTGCCCGTTGAAGAAGGGAGAAGGGTCGTCGATAATATCCTGAAGGGCAAGGGGATAGAAGGCTCATCTGCCTTCAACCTGACGAGGAAGAACTTCTGAGGAGGGCCTCGTGGGAGATTTTCGGAAGAGAGTGTCCCGCATCCGGAACATCGGGATAATTGCACACATAGACGCGGGGAAGACGACGCTGACGGAACGTTTTCTCTACTACGCCGGCATCAGTTACCGCATCGGCGAGGTCCACGACGGGGAGGCGCAGATGGACTATCTCCCCCAGGAGAAGGAGAGGGGAATAACGATTACCGCGGCCGTAACCCAGTTTCAGTGGAAGGAGGGAGAGATTCACCTCATCGACACCCCCGGACACGTGGACTTCACCATAGAGGTGGAACGGTCCCTTCGCGTCCTCGACGGGGCAGTGGCAGTTTTCTGTTCCGTTGGGGGAGTGGAGCCGCAGTCCGAGGTTGTGTGGAATCAGGCAGTCAAATTCGGTATTCCCCTCCTCGCGTTTGCGAACAAGATGGACAGGCCGGGCGCGGATTTCTGGAAGGTTGCGAGGGAGATGGAGGAGAAGCTCTCCGCCCGTCCTGTGCCCGTGACTATCCCCATGGGAGCCGAGGATTCCTTCCGCGGGGTCGTCGACCTCGTCAGAATGAAGGCCCTCACCTTCTCAGAGGAGGACCTGGGGAAGACGGTCGTTGAGGGTGAGATTCCCTCCGAATTCGTGGACGAGGCCCACCAGTTTCGCGAGAAGCTCCTGGAGGCTGCAGCAGATTTCGACGACGACGTGGCGGAACTCTACCTGGAGGGAAAGGAGGTGCCGGAGGAGCTCCTCGTCTCCGCACTCAGGAGGGGAACGTTGAAGGGGGAGATACACCCTCTCTTCGCCGGCTCTGCCTTGAAGAACAAAGGCGTCCAGCCCCTCCTCGACGCCGTTGTCGCTTTCCTCCCGTCCCCCCTCGATGCTCCTCCTGCCCGGGGGAGGGACCCCCGGACGGGGGAGTGGATTGAGAGGGCTCCGGACGTGAACGAGCCATTCTCAGCCCTCGCCTTCAAGATTCTCATGGAGGAGGGGAGGAAGACGGTTCTCATGAGGATTTACTCCGGCGAGCTCAGGCCCGGGGAGACGGTGCTCAACGTGAGAACGGGGGAGAAGGAGAAGGTGGCACGTCTTTTCCGGATGCACGCCGGCAAGAAGGAGAGAGTGGACCTCGCGCAGGCGGGGGACATCGTGGCGGTTCGGGGTTTCAGGAACGTGGGGACGGGAGATTCCCTGAGCAATCCCGACCACCCCATCGAATTCGAGCCGATTGAAATCCGGAAACCGGTCATATCCATAACCCTCGAGCCGGAACGGGTGAGCGACCTGGACAGGCTGAAGGAAGTGGCGGCGAAGATAACCGAAGAGGACCCGACTCTCCACCTGACAGAGGACGAGGAAACGGGTCAGCTCGTGCTCTCCGGAGTGGGCGAACTCCAGCTCGAGATATCGGTGGACAAGATGCGCCGCTTTTACAACGTGAACGCCCGCGTGGGGAGACCGGAGGTGATAATGCGGGAGACCGTGGAGGCCGAAGGCGAGGGGGAGGGTTATTTCGAAAGGGTCATCGAGGATGTCCCGTACTCCTGCCGCGTTCGAGTGAGAGTTTCTCCGAGAAAGCGGGGCGAGGGAGTCAGGGTTTTCCTCTCAGAGTCGCTGGAGGGGCTTCCCGAGAACATCAGGGAGGCTCTCCTTCTGGGAGTTGAGGAAGGTTCAGGTTACGGCGCCTTCGGGTATCCGGTGGAGGACATTTCCGTTGAGGTCCTTTCTGCCGAATTCCCGCACGGGAACCACCTTCCTCAGATAACGAAGGTGGCATGTGCCTCAGCCTTTCTCGAGGCGTACCGGGCGGCATCTCCCGTCCTCCTCGAACCGATCATGTCGATAGAGATTACCGTCCCGGAGGATTTCCTCGGAGGTGTCATGGGCGATTTCTCTTCACGGGGAGGGAAGGTAACATCCGTGGACAAGAGGCCGGGCATCTCCGTCATCAACGGGACGGTGCCGCTGAGGAGGATGTTCGGATATGCGACAGACCTGCGCTCCCTCACGCAGGGAAGAGGGAGTTTCACGATGAAATTCCTCAGGTTCGACAGGAGTTGACCATGTTTGACGCGAAGATTTACCGCGAGCGCTTCAACGAACATCAGCTCGTAAGGAGGATGGGTTTCGTTCTCGAGGAGGTGGGTGACGGGACGGCGAGAGTTTCCTGCACGGTGCTGGAGGAGTGGAAGAACTCTCAGGGGATACTTCACGGGGGCGTCATCGCCTCTCTCATCGACGTCGCTATCGCGGCTGCGCTGAAGAGCCTTGCGGGTCTCTCCTCCCGTTTCTCCACCGTGGAGTTGAAGGTGAACTACCTGGAGCCGGTGGATTGTCCCGTCGTCTGGGCTCAGGCACGCATTCGCAGGAAGGGCGTTCACACCGCTTTCGGAGTCTGCGAGGTTGTTGACGAGAAGGGACGCCTCCTCAGTTACGGGACCGGGACTTTCTTCATCTTCGAGCAGGAGGGGTAAAACTGGTGGGGAACGGAGACGATACCCTGGATGATAAAATTTAGGTAACACGAAACGGAGGAGCGGATGGCACGGAAGGACGGACCGGTGAAACCGGACATGATTCTCTTCGACGTGGCGAAAAATTATCCCGAGACGAGGAAGAAGATCGCGGAGCTTTTCGGGAAGAAGTGCCTCTCCTGTCCCAGTGCGAAGAAGGAGACGGTAGCCTACACGGCCTTCCACAAGGGGTACGACCCAGACCAGGTTGTCAGAGAGTTGAACTCCGTCATCGGAAAGGGGAGCAGGGGGAGGTCGTAGAAACCGGAGGTCCTCCGGTGGACATCATCTGGAAGATTGCTGACGAGAAAATTCGGGAGGCTATGGAGAGGGGGGAGTTCGACAACCTTCCCGGGAAGGGGAAACCTGTTGAAATCGAGGACCTCTCTCTCGTCCCCCCGGACTTGAGACCTGCCTACAAACTCCTGAAGAACGCGGGGTACCTTCCTCCGGAGATGGAACTGAGAAAGGAAATCGCCACCCTCGAGGCGATGCTGGAGGAGATAGACGACGAGAGGGTCCTGGAAGAGACGGTGGCGATACTCAACGAGAAGATTCTCTCCCTGAACATTATGGAAAAGAGGTCCCTTCCCCTCGAGAGGAAGCAGTATTACGCGGACGCTCTCCGGCGAAAACTCAGGCTGAAAAAGGTCCGCGCGGCGAAGGAGGGGAAGTGACGGGGTTGTCCAGGGGAGGGTCTGAACTTCCGGGAGAGGTTCGCATCCTCCTCCTCCCTTTCTGCCTTTCCCGCCAGGAGATGGAAGATATCGAGGAACTTGCTTCGGAGAGGGGGTACAGCGTCGTCGTGGCCCGCTCCACGGCATACGCCCTCTCGAGAGTGAGGGAGGAGACGCGTAAGGAGAGAGATGTGCCGGTGAGAATCGTCGGAGTCGTCTGCGACGGCCGGGCGAAAAAGGTGGCTCTCGGGCTCTTCCTCCTGAAGGTTCGCGACTTCTTCAAGAAACTCGTGGGGGTGAAAAGGAGGCCGGTTTACCTGGCAAGGGTTTCCATCAACGGAGGAACCCCTTCCATGTTCGGGAGGCGCCTCTGCAACGTGGGGCGGAACACCGTCCCGCGGGAAGACCTGCTGGAGGCGCTGGAAGGGGGAAAGGTCTTTTTCCGCCTCTGACGACTACTCGCCCCGAAACCGGGGTTTCCGCTTTTCCCGGAATGCTCTCTTCCCTTCCACGAGGTCGTCCGATTCCATGCACGTCCGGATGAGTTCGTCCGCTTCCTTTACCTGGTCCTCCGTGAGGGGCCACGACTGGAGGCAGAGGGATATCATGCGCTTCGTCCCGGCAATGGAGAGAGGGGCATTTTCGCTGATTTCGCGCGCCGTCTCGTAGACCACCGCTTCGAGTTCCTCGTGGGGGACGACCCTGTTGACGAGCCCGATGTCTTCCGCCCTCTTTGAGCCGATGGGCCGTGCCGTGTAGAAGAGTTCCTTCGTGTACGGGACTCCGATGATGTTGATGAACCTCATGAGCCCCGCCGGTCGGTAGATAATTCCGAGCCTGGCGGGGGTCATCCCGAAAACCGCCCTCTCCGACGCAATTCTCAGGTCGCAGGCGCAGGCGAGTTCGAGTCCGCCGCCGAAGGCTGGGCCGTGTATCATGGCAATGACGGGGATTCTCACGCTTTCCACTGCCCGTATCATGTCGTCGAAGGGATTTGAGCTGAGGAGAACCTGTTCCCCCCCGTCCTCCTTCGACGGAATGGCGTTTATGTCGTATCCGGCGCAGAAGGCCTCGTCACCCTCTCCTCGCAGGACGACGCATCTCAGGTCTCGCTCTTCGTTCAACTGCTGGAAGACCGTTCTCAGTTCCTTCAGCATTCCCATCGTGAGAGCGTTCTTCTTCCTCGGATTAGAGATGACGACGGTGACGACCGCTCCGTCTCTGACCGTATCAATGCGTCCCATGGAAGCCTCCCTTACGTTCTCCTCACCGTGGGGATGAACTTCCCCACGATGTCGCGTGCCTGCTCCACCCCGAGGAGGCTGCAGAGTGCCAGGTAGAGGGCGGATACGGCTCCACCCACGACAGCCATTCTCAGGGCTGCGCCGCCGTATGAGTCCCACCTCGCCAGGCTCGATGCTTTCTGGATGAGGAAGAACCCGGCGGTCGCGGAAATACCTCCCGCCATCAGGCTGAGGAGAGGTGTCCTCAGGTGAGACAGGCGGAAGGGAACTTTCATCTTCCGGTAGAGGAATCCGAAGAGGACGGCGGTGTGGAGGAATATTCCCACCGTCGATGCTCCCGCAAGGCCACGGACGCCGTGCCGGAGCATGAGGATGTAGTAGAGGGGGAGGGTGAGGAGGAAGATGGCAGTCCCGATGATGGTGGGCGTCAGGGTATCCCTGGCCGCGAAGTAACCCCGGGCGAGTATGTTCTGGCCGCACCAGAAGGGGATTCCCAGGGAGAAGATGGAGAGGGCGATTCCCGTGTTGAAGGCGTCGTGCGTGGTGAAGGCTCCTCTCTTGAAGACGAGGTAGACGACTTCCTTCGAGAGGAGGAAAAGGAGCGCCCCTGCCAGGACGGAGCCGGTGAACACCCAGTCGAAGGCGTACTTCAGGTCAGAGAAGAGGCGGTGTGTTTCCCCGCGGGCAAAGTGTCTGGCGAGAAAGGGGTAGGAAGCCACGCCAGAGGCCTGCCCGAGGATTCCGATGGGCACCTGGCAGAGTCTCCGGGCGTTGTTGAGCCAGGTGATGGCGCCAGCCACGAGGAAAGAACCGAAGAGGCGCATCATCCACTCGTCAACGAAGACGAGGGAGAATCCGAGCATGATGGGAATCGAGAGGCGGATAAATTCTCTGAACCCCTCGTGCCTCACGTCGAAGGAGAAGGTGATTCGCAGCCCCGCCGAGAAGGCGCCGATTGCTTGAAGGAGGAAGTTGCCGACGAAGGACCCGCCCAGGACACCCCAGGCGAAGCCTTCGATTCCCACCGTTTTCCCCAGGAGGAGCCCACCGGCGATGATTCCCGTGTTGTAAATGAGAGGTGCCAGGGCGGGGACGAGAAATTTCCCCCGCGAGTACTGGACCGCCATGAAGAGGCCTCCCGCGTAGAAGAAGGCCTGGGCCGGAAGGACGATTCTCGTCAGGTGAGCCGTCAGGGAGAGTTCTTCAGGAGAGAATCCGGGGGCGATGAAAGGGACGAGGTGCTCTGCCCCCACTTCGGCGAGGACGATGAAGGCGACGAGGATGGTGAGGAGAGTGCAGAAAATTGCCGAAAAGACCCTGTTCCCCTCATCGACCCTGCCCGACTCAACATATGACGTGTAGATGGGAATGAAGGTGATGGAGAGCGAGGCGCCTGCCACCAGGTAGTTGAGAAAATCGGGAATGGTGAATGCGGCGAAGTAAGCGTCCGTCGCCTTCGTGGCCCCCATGGTGTAAGCGATGACTGCATCCCGGGCGTACCCCAGAATGCGGCTCAGAAAGACGGAGCTCATCATGATGGCTGCGGCAACGCCCATTCTCTTCCGGGTGTCGGTCACGCCCTGCCTCCTTCCCAGAGGGTCAGTCTATTATAGAGACTTTTCTCTCCATCGGGAAATGGGCAGGGGAATTAAACCTTGCCCGTCGGAGGATGAACGGGGAGAATAGTTTTACCGGTTTTGACTTCCCGGAGGAGGAAAGAGAGGATATAATAATAAAACGATATTTTAAAAAGGAGGGTCGCCATGCTGAAAGATTATCCGAAGGAGGTTACGCTCAAGGACGGGACGAAGGTTACCCTCAAGCCTTTCGAGAGAAAAGATAAAGAGGCGCTGTACGAGTTTTTCGTCGCCCTGCCCGAGGAGGACAGGCTCTACCTGAAGGACGACGTGACGGACCCCCTCGTCATTGAAAAGTGGGCGAGGGAGTTGAACTACGAGAAGGTGTTTCCCATCCTTGCCTGGGAAGGGCAGAGAGTTGTCGGCGACGGGACCCTCCATCGGAATCTGGGAGGATGGATGAGGCACGTTGCTACCATCCGGATTGCAATCGCCCGGGATTTCCAGAGGAGAGGACTGGGGTCAGCCATTGCCCGCGAACTCTTCTTCCACGCTCTCAGGACGGGCGTGGACAAGATAGTTGCGGAGATGATGGAGATTCAGGTGGGGGCGCAGAAGGTTTTCGAAAAACTCGGCTTCGTCCACGAGGCCACACTGAAAAACCACGTCATCGACCAGATAGGGGTGAAGCACGACCTGCTCATCTACACGAAGGACATGGTTGCCTTCTGGGAGGAATTGAAGACTCACGAGTACTTCTCCGAGATGTCGAGGCCGATGGAGGATTGAGGGGGGTCACTCCTCCCGGAACTCCATCTTGATGAGTTCCTTCTGGTATGCCTGGAGGAGGTCTTTCCGGTAGATGACCCCGATGAGCCTTCTCGTGATGGGGTTATCGATGACCGGGAGCTGCTCAACGTTCTTGTATCCGAAACGGTTGAGCGCCGTGTAGAGGTCGTCGTCCGGGCAGACGGAGACCACGTCTGTGGTCGCGACGTCGTACGCCCTCACCAGGTGTGCCAGTTCTTCATCCTTCACGAATGACTTGATGTCGGAAAAGGAGACGACCCCGGCGAGCCGGTGGTCGCCGTCCAGTATGTAGAGGTAATTCGTCGGGTTGTTGATGAAGACGTTGACCATCTCGTCGAAGGTTGCCGAAGGGGAAATGGTGGTGAATTCCTTCTTCATGATGTCGGAAACCCGGAGCGACTTGAGGACTCCCATCTCCCTTCCCGAGACGATGTCAATCCCCCTGAGGTGGAGTTTGTACGTGTAGAGGGAGTAGGGGAGGAGTCTCTTCGCTACCACCATGGCAATGATGGTGGCCTCCATGAGGGGGAGAATCGCCTTGTAGTCGTTGGTCATCTCGAATACGATCATTATTCCCGTGATGGGAGCGTGGACCACCGACGCGAGGAAGGCTCCCATCCCGACGAGCCCGTATGCGCCGGGTGTTGTTACCACCGAGGGGAAGAGGAGCGAGAAAACCTTCCCGATGGCTCCCCCGAGCATTCCCCCGATAAAGAGAGAAGGACCCAGGACGCCTCCCGACCCTCCTGACCCGATGGAAACGGAGGTGGTGAATATCTTGAGGAGCCCCAGGAAGAGGAGGAAGAACCAGGCGCCCTGTCCGAAGAGGGCGGTGTTCACCGATTCCATCTCCGTCCCGAGTATCTGGGGGAAGAGTATGGCAATGAGGCCGACGATGAGACCGCCGATGGCGGGCTTCAGGAGCGGGTTTACCCGGAGGCGGTCGTTGAAGAACTCTTCTGTCCAGTCGAGGAGGCGGATGAATCCGACGGCGAGAACCCCGCATATCGCTCCGAGGACCGCGTAGGGGACGAACTCGATGGCGCTCCTCAGTTCGTAGTGGGGGACCTGAAACTGGAGGATGTCGCCCAGAAACGCCCTCATCGTCACCGTTGCGATGACGGAGGAGATGACGATGGGGCCGAAGGTCTGGAGGGAGAAGTCCCCTATCATCACCTCCAGGGCGAAGAAGACGCCGCCGATGGGGGCGTTGAAGACAGCGGCGATGCCTCCTGCTGCGCCGCACCCCACGAGGGTCTTCATCATTTCTCCCGAGAGGCGGAGAAACTGTCCCACGCTCGACCCGAGGGCCGCTCCTATCTGGGCGATGGGAGCCTCTCTTCCCACCGAGCCGCCTGACCCGAGTGTGGCAGCCGCCGTGAAGGTCCTGATGAGGGTGGTGCGGGGCTTGAGAATACCCCCCTTCAGGGTTATCGCTTCCATGGCGTCGGGGACGCCGTCACCCTTCGCCTCGGTGGGGAAGAGTTTGATGAGAGGTGCGATGAGGAGTCCTCCGATTGCGGGGAGGATGAAGATGAGCGCCCGGGTCCTCCCCAGGAGGTCGCCGTGGACCTTGTCGAAGAATATCCACGTAAAAAGGTCGATGAGCTTGATGAAGACGACTGCGCCGAGGCCCGAAAGGACACCCACGACGACGGCGAGGAGGATGTTGAAGGATTGAACGGTGACGCCCAGTCTCGATAGCGTCCGGAAGATGACGTTCCTGACCGGGTCCGCCACCCGCTTCGTCGTGAATCCTGAAAGGGTTTTCCAGAGATCGTTCATTTCCCTGCCGAAGAGAAGTTGACTCAATCTCCCATTCTATACCACAGCGGGGAGGTCGTCTCAAGGCGGGGAGAAGAGTGTTGTCAACACACCCTCTCTGTAATAATATGAATGACGTTTTCCCGGACACCTTTCAGCAGTAACTCGATAAATACCCGGAAAAGGAGGTCATCGTGGGGAAGAACATTGTTCAGAAAATCATCGATGCTCATCTGGTCAGCGGTGAGCCCGTCCCCGGCAAGGAGGTGGGTATCCGCATAGACCAGACCCTCACCCAGGATGCCACGGGGACGATGGTTTATCTCCAGTTCGAATCGATGGGGATTCCGAGGGTGAGGACGGAACTCTCCGTCTCCTACGTGGACCACAACACGCTTCAGGAGGGGTTCGAGAACGCTGACGACCACCTCTACCTGCAGACCGTGGCCGCGAAGTACGGGATTTACTACTCCAAAGCGGGAAACGGCATCTGCCACCAGGTTCACCTCGAGCGGTTCGGCGCTCCCGGCAAGACCCTTCTCGGGTCCGATTCTCACACTCCCACGAACGGCGGAATCGGGATGCTCGCCATCGGGGCCGGCGGCCTCGACGTGGCCATTGCCATGGCGGGCGGTCCTTTTTACCTCACCTATCCGAAGGTCCTGAAAGTGAACCTGACGGGGAAACTGAGGCCGTTCGTCTCGGCGAAGGACGTGATTCTCAAACTCCTGGAAATCCTGACGACCAAAGGCAACGTGGGATGGGTCGTCGAGTACGGCGGCGAGGGGGTGAAGACCTTGAGCGTCCCCGAGAGAGCCACCATCACGAACATGGGCGCTGAACTGGGCGTGACGACGAGCATCTTCCCCTCCGACGAAATCACCCGGGCGTTCCTCCGGGCGCAGGGAAGGGAGGAGGTCTGGGTCCCGCTGGAAGCGGACCCCGATGCCGAGTACGACAGGGTCATCGACCTGAACCTTTCCGAGCTTGAACCGATGGTGGCGCAGCCCCACAGCCCCGACAACGTCGTGAAGGTGAGGGACATCGCAGGCCTTCCCGTTGACCAGGTCCTCATCGGGTCGTGCACGAACTCCTCGTACAAGGACGTGACGACGGTGGCGAAAATTCTCGAGGGGAGAAAGGTTCACCCGAGGGTGAGCTTCGGCGTTGCTCCCGGGTCGCGCCAGGTCCTCCTCATGGCGACGAAGGAGAGCTCCCTCGCGACTCTCGTTGAAGCCGGTGCGCGGATTCTCGAGTCCACCTGCGGATTCTGCATCGGCGCGGGTCAGGCTCCTCCCTCGAAGGGGGTCAGCGTCAGGACGAACAACAGGAACTTCTTCGGGAGGTCCGGCACGAAGGACGCCGGCGTCTACCTCGTCAGTCCCGAGACGGCAGCTGCCTGCGCCCTGAAGGGCGAGATTGCTGACCCGAGGGACGTGGCGGAAGAGCTCGGCATCGAGTACCCCGACGTCCAGGTCCCCGAGAAGTTCATCATCGACGACTCGATGATTATCCCTCCCGCCGAGGACCCAGCGACGGTGGAAATCAGGAGAGGGCCCAACATCGGCAATCCTCCCGAGCCTGCTCCCCTGCCTGACGCAATCAGGGGCGAGGTCACCCTCAAAGTGGGGGACAAGATTACGACCGACCACATCATGCCCGCAGGCTCGCGCCTCAAGTACCGCTCCAACATCCCGAAGTACGCCACCTTCGTTTTCGAGACGGTGGACCCCGAATTCCACAAGAGGGCACTCGAAAACAAGGAGAAGGGCGTCCACAACGTCATCGTGGGAGGGATGTCCTACGGTCAGGGAAGTTCGAGAGAGCACGCCGCCATATGCCCCAGCTATCTGGGTGTCCGGGCTGTCATCGCCAAGTCCTTCGAGAGAATCCACTCGGCAAACCTGGTCAACTTCGGAATCATCCCGCTCCTGTTTGTGAACGAGAGCGATTACGACCGCATCGACCAGGGGGACAGAATCGAACTCCCCTCGGTGAAGGAGGACATCCAGAAGGGCGACCGCGTCAAAGCGGTGAACGCGACGAAAGGGTACGAGTTCGAACTCACCCACACCCTCTCGCAGAGGCAGATTGAGATTCTCCTTGCCGGCGGAAGGCTGGCTTACACGAAGCAGAAGGGCGCTCTCTGAACGGTCCTTTGAGAGGTGATTTGAGAGGCGGGAGAGTTCATCGCTCTCCCGCCTTTTTTCGTTTTTTCTCCGGATAGATTCAGAATGAATCCTGATACTCGTAGACCGTGTAGCGCGGGAGGATGTTCCTGGGTATGCCCTCGATGAACCGGGACGGCTTGGAGAGGACCATCTGCGTCGCCCGGTCGTAGATGTTCATCGGGTAGGTGAGGAAGAGGTTTTCCTTTGCCCTCGTGGCAGCGACGTAGAGGAGACGCCGCTCCTCCTCGAGCTGGGCAAAGTCTTCCGCCGACTTCATCGTGGGGAGTTTCCCGTCCAGGACCCAGATGATGAAGACGGTGTGCCACTCGAGCCCCTTGGCTGAGTGAATCGTGGAGAGGGTGAGGTAGTCTGTCTCCCGGTCCGTTGCCGTCATGTCTGCAACGCTCGACTCGATCGGTTCGAGGACGACATCAGTGAGGAAGGAGTTGAGGGAGCGGTACCTCTCGGCGAGAATCTCCAGCTGTTCCAGGTCCTTCAGCCTCTTCGGGTAGTCGTCGAACTTCTTCTCCATGATGGGGCGGTAGAAGTTGACGACCCTCCCCACCATTTCGCTGACGGGGAGATTCGCCCGCGAGAGGGAGAGGAGGAGCTCCGCGAAGCTTTTGCAGTCGTCGCTCCTTTTGACTTCCGTTAGAGCCCGTGAGGCTTCCTCCAGCGACCCTGACTCCGCGAGAATCTTCGTGAGCGATGAGGCTTTCCTCTTCCCTATTCCCTCGAGGAGGCGAAATGCGCGTCCCGCGCTTATCTCATCCTGAGGGTTGACGACAATTCTCAGGACGGAGAGGACGTCTTTTACGTGCGCCGTTTCCATGAACCGGAACCCGCCGAACTTCCGGTAGGGGATGTTCCTCTTCGCCAGTTCCAGTTCCAGGTCGAAGGAGAGGTAGGCGGCGCGGAAAAGGACCGCCATGTCGGAGAAGGGAACTCCCTGGTCCTCGTGAATTTCCAGAATCCTGTCGGCCACGAAAACGGACTGCATGTGTTCGTCCGGAGTTGCCACGAGCCAGGGCGGGTTTCCCCCGCCTTTCCGCGTGTAGAGTTTCTTCGGGTACTTTTCCGCAGCCTGACTGATGATGGTGTTCGTCAGGTCCAGGATGGGCTGGGTGGAACGGTAGTTTTCCTCCAGAAAAACGATTTTCGCGTCCGGGTAGACGCGGGGGAAGTCCATGATGTTGCGGAAGTCCGCCCCACGGAAAGAGTAGATGCTCTGGGAGTCGTCGCCCACCACCATGATGTTCCTGTGCGTTTCCGCCACCAGGTAAGCGATTTCCGCCTGTATCCTGTTGGTGTCCTGAAACTCGTCAATCATGATGTAGCGAAAGCTCTCGGAGAGATTCCTCCTCACATCGGGATGCTCGACGAGAAGGAGCTTCAGGTTCGTCAGGAGGTCGTCGTAGTCCATCAGGTTCTTTTCCCGCTTCAGGGTGGCGTACCTGACGGCGATTTTCTCGATGTCATCGGCCAGGTAACTGAAGTGGGGATAGTCGATGGTGAGGACGTCTTCGATGGTGAGGTTCTTGTTCACCGATTTGCTGATGATATCCGCTACCGTTTCCTTTTTCGGGAACCGGACGGTTCGTGAGGAGAATCCCATCTCTTCCCGGATGAATCCCACCAGGTCGTGGGAGTCGGACCTGTCGAGGATGGTGAAGGATCTGTCGTATCCGATGAGATCGGCGTACTTCCTCAGGACCGTGTTGGCGAAGGAGTGAAAGGTCCCCCCTGTGACCCTTTCGCACCGGGGGTCGGAGAGGGCCGCCGCGCGCCTGAGCATCTCCTCGGCTGCCTTTCTCGTGAAGGTGAGGAGGAGGATAGATTCCGGCGGGACTCCCTGAGAAACGAGGTAGGCCACCCGGCACACGAGCGTCTTTGTCTTTCCCGACCCTGCACCGGCGATGACGAGGAGAGGCCCTTCCCCGTGGGTGACGGCTTCTCTCTGGCTTTCGTTCAGTTCCGCCAGGATGTCTTTTTGCCGCGTGACGCTCGTTTCCGGCCTGACCTCGTACTTTTTCATCTCATTCTCCCGTCACGATGCGTAGCAGTAGATGCACCCGCCCCGGCAGGTCCGGTAGAACCCGATGTCCCTGCTGTCGGTGCAGAGGCATCCCTCCCGGGTTGGGTTGTTCCTTTTATCAATCTTAACATCGGGGAATATTTTTGACAGGTACTCCCCGTCGATGCACGCCCCCTGTGCAATTCCCGCCTCCGAAAGGAGGGGGGAGCAGCAGGAGAAGAGGGGGATTCCCCTTCTTCGAGCCTCTTCCCTCACCTTGAAAGCAGCTTCCAGGGAGACGGGGCCGCGGGGGTCGACACCCGCTTTTTCGAGCCTGCCGAGGGTCTTCCGGTAAGGCTGGTAAGCGGATGTGTAAATCCTTCCCGCCGATTCCCCGATGAGGTCGGCAATTGCCTGAAATCTCTGAAGGGTTTCGTCAGGAGACTCTCCCGGGAGGAGGGGGTCAAACCTCCAGAAAACCTTTTCTCTCCCCAGAATGCGGGAGAGGGCCCTGAGGCTGGAGGCGACGTCTGATGCGGGGGGAATCGACTTCTCGATGACGGGAGGATACCCGTTGACCGTCACGTGGACGACGCACCGATACCCTTTTCCCAGGAGTCTGGGCAGATCCCGGACGAGTCGGGAGGGGTTCTTCGTCCAGAAGACGAAGAGGAGGACGTCATCCCTCCTGAGAGAAACTTCTTTCTCCCTTCCGTTAAAGGGGTTTCTGCTGACTGCCTTTCCCCGCCTGAGAATGTTCAGGAATTCGTCCCAGAAAAAGGCCGGGACGTCCGTTCTCCGGCTGACGCTTACGATTTCCGGCATGGGAGGAAATTACCGCTCAAGAGGTCTTCCGCACCATGTGCAGTAGGGGGAATCTGCGTCGACAAACCGGGTGCAGTGAGGGCACTGGACTTCCCTTTTCTCCCCTTCTTCCTCTCTCTCCAGGTCTTCCTCGTCCCAGAGTTCTTCGTCGTCGTAATATTTCCAGTCGTCCCTGTCCATGAGTGCCACCGGTATTTTTCTTTATTTTAGCAGGGAGGCGAGTTCTTCGAGGAAGAGGTCCACCTCTTCGTCGGTCCCCACCGTAATCCTCAGGGCGTCCCTGAGGGAGGGCGTGTCGAAGAAGCGAACGAGGATACCCCTTTCCTTCAGCCCTTCGTAGAGGTTCTTCAGGTATTCCCCCTCCCTGCGGGCGAAGACGAAGTTGGCCCGCGACGGGAGAACGGTGAATCCCATCTCCTTCAATTTCTCCGTCATCCTCTCTCTCGTCCTCACCACTTTCCTCACGTTCTCTTTCATCCATTCGAGGTCCTCGAGGGCGGCTATCCCCGCAACCTGGGTGAGCCGGTTCACGTTGTAGGAATCCTTCACCTTCATCATCTGTTCGATTACCCCGGGATTCCCGAAGGCGAGTCCGAGGCGAATTCCCGCGAGGGAGAACGATTTGGAGAAGGTTCTGAGGACGACGACGTTTTCCAGGTCCCGGACGAGGGGGATTGAGGTTTCGCCGGCGAAGTCTGCATACGCCTCGTCGACGACGACGATTCCGCGAAAGGATTCCGCCAGACGTCGGACCTGGTCCGTCGGGACGAGTGTCCCGGAGGGAGAGTTGGGGTTGGCGAGGAAGAGAACCTTCCCCTCCGATTCAGCCAGTCCCGCCGGGAGGGAAAAGTCTGAGGGGAAGGGGACTTCCACCGTGCCTCCCCCCTGAATCTCGGCGAGAGTTTCGTAGAGGGTGTAAGTGGGAGTGGGATAGACCACCTTCTCTCCCTCACCGACGAAAACCCGAACGAGCATCGTCAGGAGTTCGTCCGAACCGTTTCCGGCGATGATGCACTCGGGCGGAAGTCCGTACACTTCTGCGGCCTTTTCCCGCAGGTCGTCCGCCGTCGGCTGGGGGTAAAGCCTCAGGCTCTCGTCGAGGGAGGAGCGAATCGCTTCCAGGACCCTCGGCGACGGCGGGTAGGGATTTTCGTTCGTGTTCAGTTTTATCACTTTCCCGCCCCGGGGCTGTTCCCCCGGGACGTACCCCGCCATTCGGAGGATGTTCTCCCTCACCACCTTCAGGGGGTCCATCAGCTGAACCTCCCGGCAAGCCTCATCCACGCCTCTTCGGACCTTTCCACAACGACGGGGTCCACGCAGAAGGCGACCCTGAAGTGGCCGGGCGCTCCGAAGCCTCCTCCCGGGACGACGAGAATTTTCTCTTCCCGTGCGGCGAGAACGAAATCTTCGTCTCCGAGTCCCCAGGGGGTCTTCGGGAAGAAGTAGAAGGCCCCTTCCGGGGGAACGAACTCGATTCCACACTTTGAGAATATCTTCAGGAGCCTCTCTCTGTTCCTCCGGTAGGCTTCCGTGTCGGGAAGGGTCCCCGTCAGGGCCCCCGCAACCC
>RFHC01000075.1 GCA_003696505.1 Deltaproteobacteria bacterium | reverse complement strand
CAGGGAGATGGTCCCTGTCACAGGAAAGGAGGGCATTCTCGAGGTCCCAGTAGTTTATTTTGCCAGGAGGAGGCGTTTTTCCGGGAGTGGTGAGGGAAGGGGGGATTTCCTTGCGGGAAACTTCTGGTCTGGAGCATTCTGGAAGAACAGCTTCCCCTGATAAGAGAATTCCTCCCCCCAGAGAGAGAAGGGAGAGGAAGAGAAGGACGAGGGTCGGCGTGAAAAGGCGTCGCGAAGGGGGGAGAGGCGGAGATACGGCTTTAACCTGAACGGATTCTTCTCCAAGCTGGAGGACCATCTCGCCGGTTGCGAGGTGGAACCTCTTTTCCTTATATGACTTCGAGTCAAAAACGGGAATCGGGTGCAGTGATACGAGGAGGAGTAATTTCCCCAGCCGGAGAAGGAGCGCTTCCGTTTTTCCGGTCGATTCGACAAAGATATCGGCCTTTTGATTTGTAGAAGAGATGGTGAAAACCCTTTTGCGGGTAATGAGGTGATTTTCTCCTCCTGTTTCGAGAATCAGCTCATATCGTCCAGGCATCAGAATCCTCCTATCCGGGAAAAGATGGGTGAGAAAATGAGGAGGAAAATGGCCGGGAAGATGAAGAAACAGAGAGGGAGCATGAGTTTTACCGGAGCCTTCATAGCGCGCTCCTCTGCATCCATTACCCTTTCCTCAAGGAGTTTTTCCGACATTTCTCTGAGGACTCTTGAAGGTGACGCTCCAGAGGTGCCGGATGAGAGGAGCGTTTCTGCCACGACAAGTATCGCCTCATCCCGATACGTAGAGTTTATCGATTCCCGAACGCTTCTCCCGTTTTCTCCCATGTTGAGAGCGTTGTTTATCATGAGGAGAAAGTTTTTCCCTTCCCCCTCGGGGATTGATTGGAGGAGCTGGAGAACTGCGGAGGGGACAGAGGCTCCGCTCTCAATCATAAGGGCAAGGCTGAGGGAGAAGAATGGGAGAAGTCTTTTGACTTTTCTCACTCGCTCTCTTCCGGTTCTTTTTTTGATGAGTTTCCATGAGATGATTACGAAAGCTGGTATGGGGGCAAGGGTAGGGAACCGGCTGACGACGAAGATACCAGCCAGTGCAAGGAGGAGGAAAACGGGTCCGCTTTGTCTCTCCTTCTCCTTCCCCGTGAGGAAATTGAGTCTCTTCCCTCCTGCTGCTTCAGCGATGTGGAAAAGTGCGAGGAGGGTCGTGGTTGAGGAAAGGAGGAGTCCGAAGAAAAGGAGCATGGCTTATACCTCCGGGCGCGTTATTTTCCAGATGAGGAGCCATCCGACAGCTATGAGCGTTCCAGAAATCGAGAGGATGGTTTTCCCCTGGGAAGTGTGAAAGAGGAACTGTCCGTAACCTGGCAGGATACGGGTTATGGATACGATGAGGAGGGGTGGGACGAGTGAGATGACGATTCCCTGGGTTTTCCCCTGAGATGTCATCGCCTTCATCTTTCGTGTCATTCGCTCCCTCTGGATGAGTGTTTTTCGTATTTCCCTCGCCACGGCCGCCAGATTCGTCCCGTTTCTGATGGCCACCCTCATTGTCAGGACGAGGATGAGTGTTTCCTCTGAAGGAATCCGGCGGGAGAGGATTTCAAGGGCATCGTCGGGGGAGAGGCCGAGAGAAATGCTGGAGTTTATGAGGGAAACCTCGTCTCTGAGAGGGGGTGGGAGTGATGTTTCGATAGACCTGAGAGCCTGAATGAGGCTCGTCCCGGTGAGAAGTTCCGTCTCGAGAAGGTTGAGGAAGTGCGGGAGAGAACGGATGACCTTCCTTCTTCTCGATGTCTGATAGATTCTCATGCCCCCCATGAGCATGACCGGAAGAGAAGAAAGGAGAATGAGAGAGGCAAAGAGAGATGACGTGAGAAAGGCGAGGGCGAAAATCCCGGTCAGGATAACTCCGGCGACAAGGAACGCTTTCTTTCCGGAGATGGAGATGAAGTTTTTCCTGAGGGCTTTTTCGATTTTCATTCCCCCTTCAGAGAATTTCTTCTCCAGGAGGGTTGCCCGGGATGAGCAGAGAAAGTAGATTCCTGCCAGCGTTGAGATGAAAAAGAGGATGAGGTAGGGGATTGTTTCACCTTTCATATTTCGACCTCACTCCCGTTCTTTCGAGGACACCCCTTTCATAGCTGTACCGGAAAATGTCCTGGTGGAGGATGGTCAGGTCCTGAATTCCCGTAAGTTCTGTGATGTGACTGACCCTCCTTTTCCCGTCACTGTCGCGAAAGAGGAAAACGATGACGTCCACGGCCGCTGCGATTTGCTCTCTGATTGCCCGAATGGGGAGGTCGACTCCGGCAAAGAGAGCCATCGTCTCGAGCCTGTTCAGGAGGTCGCGGGGAGAGTTGGCGTGGGCTGTTGTCATAGACCCGTTGTGCCCCGTGTTCATTGCCTGGAGCATGTCGAGGGTTTCTCCTCCCCGACACTCCCCGACGATGATCCTGTCAGGGCGCATCCGGAGGGAGTTTCTCACAAGGTCCCTTATCGTCACCTCCCCTTTCCCTTCGATGTTCGGTGGACGGCTTTCCAGAGAGACAACGTGAGGTTTGGCGATTCTCAGTTCTGCCGAATCTTCTATGGTGATGATTCTTTCCCCGTCGGGGATGAAAGAGGAGAGCATGTTGAGGAAAGTGGTCTTTCCCGTCCCTGTCCCGCCTCCAACGACGATGTTTGCCCTCGACCTGACAACTCTCTGGAGGTATTCGAGGGCGTCCAGCGTGAGAGTCCCTTTCTCCAGAAGGTCTTCGGGAGAGAGCTTTTTCCGGGAGAATTTCCTGATGGTGAGGCAGGGGCCTGAGAGAGAAAGGGGAGGGAGGATGACGTTGACCCTCGAGCCATCGGGGAGGCGCGCATCAACGTAAGGAGAAGATTCATCGACCCTCCTGTTCACCGCTGACACGATTCTCTGAATGATGGCGAGGAGGGTCCCTTCGGAGATGAAAGAAAGGTCTGTTTTGTGCAACCTCCCTTCTACTTCCACGTAGACCGATTCATGACCGTTGACCATGATTTCGGTAATCCTTTCATCAACGAGGAGGTTCCCCAGAGGACCCATTTCGAATACCTCCTCCAGGACCTGGCGGGAAAGCGTGCTCCACTTTTCGGGCGGGATGTTTTCCTCCTCAAGAACTGCCTGGATTTCCCTCTCAGCGCGCGTCCTCAAGAGCTGGATGTTCTTCGATTCAAGGGCATTTTCCGATATGTCCAGACGCTCCATCAGTTTTTCGTAAATGTGGCGCTTAAGTTGCGTGGGGAAAAATGATTGTTCTCGGTAGGGAGAGATTTCATTCGAGGGAGATAGTCCTTCGAATCTCGCCTGCCGAGGGGCAGGTTTCTGCTCCTTCTTTTTCCCGATTGTAATCAGTGCCATCTTGCCCTCCTCAGTCGAGAAGTCTGATCTTCAGTTTTTCGCCCATTTCCTCGAATTTTTCTTCTGCCTTCTCCACGGTTTCGTTCGAAATTTTTTCGTCGAGAAGATAAGGCGTGATGGTAATGACGAGCTCGGTGTGGTTGTCCCGGAAATTCCTCGACTTGAAAAGTTCCCCCAGGATGGGAATGTCACCGAGAAGGGGGAAGCGGGAGACATCTTTAACGGTTTCGTTTTTAACCAGTCCGGAGAGGATGATTGTCTTTCCAAAGGAGGTGGAAAAAACGGTTGTTACTTTTCTCGTAATGATTCCCGGGATGTCGCCGGTCCCGGTGGAGTGGTCGAGCGTGGAAACTTCCGCCTTCACGGAAGTCGTCACTGCCTCGTCTCCTTTCCTCAGAGGCGAGAGGCTCAGCAAAATTCCGTAATTTTTCCAGATGACGCTTCGTTTGTCTTCCGTGATGATGACGACCGGAATTTCTCCTCCCGCGTGAAAGTGTGCTTCGCTTCCTTCTTCACAAACGAGGGAGGGTTCTGCCAGGATTCTCGCTTTCCCCGAACTTTCCAGGTTTTTTATGAGAAGGGAAAAGGAGGCTTCGGACACGACCTGGGTTTTCCCGTCTGCGACGAGAGTGGAGGAGATGGACTCGGAAGATGGCCACGAGAAACCGAAGTTTTTCAGTTCACCCCTGCTCACCTCGATGAAACGGAGGCGATAGAAAATTTCCCTTCCCGATTCACCTTTTTCCCTGAGAGCCCAGAGTATCTTGTCTTCACCGGGAAAGGCTTTTTTCACAGTTTCTATCGTTTCCCTTTCAGCTTCGCCAGAAACGATGAGTGTTTCTCCTGACCTGGTGAGGCTGATTTTCTCCACGCCCATGCTCCTCAGAAAGGCGGAAATCCTCTCTCTTTCCAGCTCTACTTCCCGCTCCGGTGCGGCCGTTACCCGGACGAAAACTTTGTCTATCCTTCCGTTCCTCCAGAGGACGATATCAGTGGTTCCGGGAGAAAGACCTGTAAGGAGGAGTGATTTTCCTCCGTCCGTCAGGGAGGCTTTCACAACCTGACCGTTTCCCACGGCTATACGTCGGACCCCGGTCGAAGGAAGCACTTCCTGATGTCCCGACGCGATGACGAGGGAAAGGGGAATATCTTCTCCCGGACTCGAAAGAGCCGCTGTCGGCATGAAAGAGAAAACCAGGAGTGTGAGGGAGAGGACAAGTCTTTTCATATTCTCTCCTCCCTTTTCTTCGTCGAACCGGGGAAGGTGTAAGTTTTTTCGAGTGTTCCCGATGTGAAAAGCTCTACTCGACGACTCGGACGGGAAATCCTTTTCCGGGTTTTTTCGGAAGGGTTCCTCAGGATGAAGGAAACAGACGTTGACGGGTCTTCAATCGCTCTTAAAAGGGAAGCCGCTCTGGTTGTGGTGGTGATGAGGGTTATCGTCCCTCCCGATTCTCCCGGGACGATTTCTTCGTCTCTGAACGAACCGTTGATTGCTCCGACGAGAAGATTTTCCAGGAGGAGGATGGTTCTCTCCGTGCCGTCATCTTTTTTCTCCGTTGCAAGCACGTCTACCCGGTCGCCCGGGCGGAGAAGACCGGAGAAGGTTGTCCTTTCGTCAGCTGTCACCGTGACCGCCCGCATACCCTTCTTGAGTGTCCGGGAGAAACGGTTCATCTCGATCGGTTCCTGAATGTCGTCCCAGACGAGGAACGACCCGGCAGGGATGGAGTGGGAACAAAGGGCGCCGTCGATGAGGGAGAATTCCTCCTCCCTGATGATTCGTCGTGAATAGGTTTCCTCCGGAATTTCCCGGGCTCTCAGATTTTCCGCTGAGAGAGTTTCCCCCGGTTTGATATCTTTTCCAGCAACGATTACCCTCACGGTCCTCAGCCGGGAAGAGAGGAGCTCTTCCCGGGTTTTGATTTTTTTCCACAGAAGAGCTGTGGAAATAAGGGAAATGGCGAAGGATACGAGAATGACGATGGCTTTCCCCTTCACTTTGTTCTCACCTCCAGGAAGCACTGAGGGGAGGAATGCTCCCACCTGTAGAGAGTGACTTTCACTTTTTCTCCGGACCGGTCACGGACGATGCAGGGGGCATCGAGGGAATCTTCCTGTCCCTCTCTTGCCGGGATGGAATCTATGAACTGAATCCACGGATCTATTTTTTTCAGGAAGAAAACGAAGGTTACCTTCGGATAGAAAAGGAGCGAACGGGCGAGTTCTTTAAATTCCGGGGAAAGGTCACTTTCAAGGGCTCGAATCATCTCTCTGTCAACGGGGACCTCCATAACGTAGACTTCCCCTTTCACCGTCTTCCTGAGGCTGGGGGGGACGATTTCGTTGAAAAGAGCCCTCTCTTGCCGGGTCGGTTTTCTCCAGGAATCTAAACCTGCTTCTATCTTCTCTTTCTCCGGCAGGTCAAACTCCCTGCAGAGGTAGGTCCCCAGTTGTGACTCATCGACGGAGAACGCGTTTTTCACGGCCTTCTCGTAGGGAGAAGGGGCGTCTCCCCCCCACAGGGGGTTGACCGTGAGGAATATGTTCGTAAGAACAACGACGAGCAGCGCAACCTTTTTCATAGTTCACCTCCTCGTTTTAAAATCCTCTGAGCGTTGTAATGACGACCGGGGTGAGCAGAGCGGCCCGGAGAGCTTTCATCGTCCTCGAACCCTTATCCCACGGCTCGGAAACGAGGATACTCTCCTCGGAATATTCCCTT
>RFHC01000074.1 GCA_003696505.1 Deltaproteobacteria bacterium | reverse complement strand
GGCCAGGACTGGGCTCCCGAGACGAACACCTACGGCGTTTACTGTTACGACGCCACCGTGCAGAATTCTGTGCCCTCCTTCGACACGGGTGCGGGCCTTGAGCTCTGGTCCTACACGCTGGCTCCGGGAGAGAAGGTCTACGCCTCAATCCTGAAGGTGAGCGACTACATCTACTTCGGCACGTCCTTCGGGTCCCTCGAATCGATAGATCCCACGGCGGACATCCCCGACACGAACGCGACGAACTCGGGCAACTTCTACGCCCTCTCTCTGGGAGGCGAACTGGTGACAAAGCTGGAGAACGTCGGAAAGGTCCGCTCCTCTGCCGAGGTGGAAGGAGACAGAATCTACTTCACCGCGCTGAAAGGTGAGCAGGACGTGATGGGCGTCGTGGCGAGCACTCAGATATACCTGAAAGACCTCTCTGAGTTAGGGACGACGAACGCCGGACCTGGAGACCAGAACCTCCTCCACACGCCCTACTGGAGAGAGATAACCCCCATCCCCTGACGCCTTACTCCCTCCGGGACCGCCCCCCTCACGGGGGCGGTCCTCCCTCCTCATTTCAAAGACGCGGCATTTGGATTACTTCAGGCTATGGGGACCCTCACCGTCTCCAGGTCGAGGGGGACGACTTTGACAAATTCGTCCAAAATCTCCTCAGGCTTTGCGGCGAAGCGTTCAGCAAACCTGTCAAAACCCCGCATGTACTCCTCGTCCATGCCCGCCTTTTCAAAGACACGGATAAAGTCTGCAATCTCTTTTTCGAGGAATTTTCTCTCGTTAGAATCACGAACTTCACGGACGAGTTTAACTCCAATGCCGAGCTGCTCCTCCCGGACCTTCCCCCGGATGTAGGCGCACCCGGCGGAGAGTCCCGAGCAAAGGTAGTAACCGACGGGGCTTTCCAGGTCGAAAATGTTGAGGAGGATACCGATTCCTCCCTGAGCGTACTCCATGAAGTAATCCCCCATTCCCCTGTCGGGCCCGAGGCCGAAAATCCCCACGGGAGGAACGCGCTCTTCCAGGTCTTTCCGATACCTTTCTATGTACTTGTCAAAGCCGTGCTCTTCCAGGAATGCTTTCCTCTCCTGATACCTCCTGAGAAGTTCTTCCACAACCTCTTCGTCGCTCAGCCGGGAGTAATCCTTTTCGCACTCCCTTACCCACACCTCCGGGAGGCCCGCCTTGAAAAGGAGGAGATTCCTCACTCCCCCTCCCTTGGCAACCCTGAATCGTCCCGAGACGGCGTAAGATGCGAAGAGGTCGTTCACCCGTCCCGCGATGTTTATCTCCTTCGGGTTCGACGTATTGGCAACGGCCACCTGAGCGTCGCCGGGGATGAGGGTTTTCCCCGCCCTGTCGGGGTATGTGAAGACCCTGACACCCCGGGTGAAGGCGAAGGAGTTGTTTCCTGAGAGACCGTGGACGTGAATCTCCTCAGCTTTCACTCCCACGCCGATGTACCTCTGCCCGCAGACCCGGTGGAGGTGAAACTTTCTCACCCCCCGCTCTGCGGCTTCTTTCATCGCCAGGTTGAGGGGGAGAGACCCGAGTTCAACGTCCACGTCAATATGAAGCTCGTCACCGCACACGTTTTCGAGAACTCTCTCGATGAAGCCCTTCAGTTCTTCCCTCTTCTCGGAGAGGGGAGCCAGGTAAAAGGCCTGGGCCCGGGAGAGAGGCGACTTCTCCACCTGCCCCGAAATCTCTCCCTTCCCGAAGGTCTCGTAGAGAAGGGGGTCGGGTCCGTGATAGCGGAATCTCCGGGCGCCAACGACGTCCTGATGGGTGCTCATCCCCAGGCCGGCGGCAAGTCCCTCCATTTCCGTCAGCCACGCCCTGTTCATCTCAACGATTCTCTTCGCCCCCACGAAGGGGTCAATTCTGTGACCGTACCTCCTCGTCGTGATGCCCCAGGCGCACTGGTCCGTGTGGCACCTCTCGCAGAGAGTGCACCCCAGGGGGATGAACTGGGCCATGCCAATCCCCACGAAATCCGCACCCGCCAGGAGGACGAGCATCGCCTCAAAGCCGTCCTTCACGCCCCCCTCGGCTATGAGCGAGACCCGGTCCCTCAGTCCCGCTTCCCGGAGAGCCAGGTCGGCAATGTGGGCCAGGTAAACGACGTTGAGGCCCCGGTTCTTCAGGTCTGTCAGGTGGGCGGCGCCGGTGGAGCCGTCGCCCGCCTTGATCGTGATGTAATCGAATCCCGCTCGTGCCAGCGCCACGACGATTTCCGGGAAATTCCACGCCGTGCCGTAGGCGTCGGCCCCGATGAGTTTCTCGTCCCCGAGGAGCGCCCGGAGGGTCTCCACCCTCATGGGGAGTTCCTCAATGGAGTACTGGAGGTGCTGGGGATTCGGAGAAGTGAGAGGCCTCAGCGCTTCGACACAGCGTATCAAGGCGATTTCCAGGTCGTTCTTCACGCCGGGGAGGTGCCCTCCCTTCCCCTTCTTCGCGTCCTGGCCGTACTTCATCGAAAATCCGGCGAACTTCTCCAGGTCGACCCAGGGGCCAAATCCTCCCGACCCGAATTGAAGAATAATGTGTCTGGCCGCCGGCATCATGTCGGGGTGGATGTACCCCTCTCCGCTGAAGAAAGGCCTGCCCAGTTCGATTGAAGCGATGAGACGCGCCAGGACTGTCTCGTGGGCGTTCGACCCGTAACTCATGTTGCAGTCGAAGATGGGGATTTTGACGGGATAGCGGGCCACCCTCTTCCCGAGAGTGGCGGTCCGGAGGCGCCCGGCGAATTCAAACCTGTGGTCTCTCTGGGGGCTGAGAATCTCCGCCGCGTCAATCATCCAGTAATCCCGCATTCCCGTCCTCACCGTCCCCCGGTGGGCGGACCCGATGAGCCTCTCCCCCCTCGAGCGGGCCAGGTTCAGGTCGATGACCTCCGAATTGGTCACCTCGTTTCCGATGTCAAAGTGGTCCGGGTTTTTGAAAACCTTAATCGACCTCTGGGGGCAGTATTTGACGCATCTCTTGCAGTTACAGCACTCCTCCTCCACGATGTGGAGAATTTTGTCCACGAGGACTACCCCGGAATCGGGCTCCTCGATGCGGTTCCCCTTCTCGTCGACGGGGATTTCCTCCATCCAGAAGACCCCCCCGGGAAGCTCCGGGTGTCTGAGGTTGTGGGTGCACTCCCGGACGCAGGTGCCGCAGAAAACGCATCCGTGACCCGGTTCCTCTTCTTCAGAGGTGACGACGACGCGAAACTTCGGAGAGTAGTTGTAGAGTCCCAGTTCTTTCGGAGGGTCGTAGACGATGCGGGTCTGTCTAATAATCTTCACCTTCTCACGGGTGGCCATAGCCTCTCCTCCACGAGAGGGGGAGTCTCTCCACCACCCCCTCCTTTATCCTGTATCCCACCACCTTCCCCGCTTCCGGCGTGAAGAGGGAAACGTCTTTTCCCATGTAATAGGCTCCGGAAATGACGGCCCTTTCCTCGCTGGCGAGGATGACGAAGTCCTCACCTTCTCCGACGGCGAAAGGCCTCAGGTGATCCCGGTCCGTAATCCCCACAAGGATGTCATCGACGAGGACGATCGCCGTGGAAGGACCGCTCATTTTAAACTGAGAGTAAATGGGGTGCCTCGTCAGTTCCTCGTAACGCTTCCTCTCCTCCTCGTCCATAGATAAAAGTTCCTCGGGAAACTTCTGCGCCATAATCCACTCGATTTCCTGAAGGGAGTAGCCCTCCTGAACGAGATGCGCGACCTCGAGGAAAATCGCCTCCGAATCTGTCCCCACCTGCATCCGGATTCCGAGCTGCTCGAGGGCCCTCGCGTTTGCCCGGTCCGAGGAGAGGTGCCCGTTGTGAATCCCCGAGATGTTGAAAAGGGCAATCGGCTGGGGACCCCACCAGAGTCCCCTCCCCGCGCTCGTGGGCCAGCGGACGTGGACCTGAAGGGCGTCGATGGATTCCGAGCTGTACTTTTCGATTTCAAATATCTTTATCGTGTCAGCCAGCTCGAAGGCGGTGAGGAATGTGCCCGAATCCCGTGAAGAGGAAAAGATGCGGGCGTCGTCCCGGAAACGGGAGTTGAATTCCATTACCCTTTCCGTCACGTACCTGTCCGGGTCGTCGTGCTTGGCGATTTCAAGCATTTCTTCCCTGCTCGGGGGGGAGACGGTGTATTTCACCATCCGGGGCATGTCGTATTCGTAATAGAACTTCCTCTTCACCATCTCCTCCCGCTCCAGCAGGTGGATGCCGTAGGAAGTGAACCACGCCTCCAGTTCCTTCCTCTTTCCCTCGGTGCGGAACATGACGTGGAAAATGTAGAAGGGCTGGTCCCTGTATATTCCCTTGAGCGTCACTCCGGCCCCCGTCCGCGCCCGATACTGAAGGCATCCGGCAGAGGATATGAGGGGAAGAAGTTCTATGTTTCCCGCAGCGGCCAGGAGCCCGCAGGCACCTCCCGGGATGCCCCTCTCTCCGCCTGAGAAAGCTTCAACCGAAATTTCTCGCGCCGTCACCATCTGTCCTTATCCTTTCCCCTCAAATGTACTGCTCGTCTATCGCCTTTTTCCATTCCCCCTTATCGGGGACCATCTTCATCGTGCAGCGGGGACACGCCTCCACAGCCTCCTCCGTCTTCGCCGTCACCCTCTCTCTGATGAAGCGGTAGAAGAACGCATCCTCATCCGGCGACCAGGGAATCTCCCTCTTCGCGATTGCCCCGCGTCCGTAGTCGTAACACCAGTCGCACTGGATGCATATCCCGCAGAAAAAGCAGCGTCCCGCCATTTCCCGCGCCACATCGCGCGGGAGGGAAAGCACCGTTTCTCGGAAATTCCCCCTCCTCTCCTCGACGGGAATCTTCGGGAGGCGTGCACGCGCCCTTTCCTCGAAATACCTCACCTTTATCGTTTCGTAGAAAGCAATTTCTTTCTCCGGGAGCAGAGAAAGCCGCTCACCCGTCAGATACTCGTGGACCTTTGCGGCAGCATCCTGGCCTGACCCGATTGCCCTCACCACCATTCCCACGTTGGGGGAGAACCCTTTTCGCACGTCTCCCGCGAGGAAAACCCTCTTCTTCCCTCCCGGGAAAGTTACCATTTCTTCGGCAGTTGAGGGCACTCCCTCAGGAAGGACTTCAGGAAGAGTGGAATCCTCCCCTATTGCAGTGATCACCCGGTCAACCTCCGCCGTGAAGAGTTCTCCTGTGGGGATCGGCCTCTCCCTTCCCGATTCGTCAGGCTCCCCGAGCCTGGCCTTTTCAAAGGTGATTCTGTACCTGCCGTTTTCAGCATGCTCTATCTTCCTGGGAATGGAGAGGAAGACGAAGCGGATTCCCTCCTTTTCCGCCTCCCTCACCTCACCCGGGTGAGCGGTCATCTGGGACTCTGTCCTCCGGTAGTAGACAGTGACGGAACATCCGAGCCTGACAGCCGTCCGCGCGACGTCGAAGGCGGTGTATCCACCGCCGATTACTGCCACTTCCTTCCCCACCGAAATTCTCTCCGAGAGAGCCTCTATGTCCCCCCGCGATATTTCCGGGGAAAGATTCACGTCCCTGAGAAAGGGGACGCCCTGCCAGACACCGGGCAGGTCGTCGCCGGGGCACCCTATTCTCTTCCCTTTGAGCGCTCCCGTCGCGACGATGAGGGCGTCCGACTCCTCCAGGAGGCGGGGAATGTCGCCCGGATAGATGCGGGCATTCGTCTCTATCCGGACGCCTGTTTTCTCGATGTATTCCACCTCGTAGTCGGCAACGTCTTCGGGATATCTGTAGCGGGGAATTCCAAACCTCATGAGTCCCCCGGCCTTCTTCTCCGCCTCGAAAACCACAACCTCGTGTCCGAGGCGCGCGAGGAAATAGGCCGAAGTGAGTCCAGCCGGGCCTCCCCCGACGACGTAAACGCGCTTCCCCGTCCTCCTCTCCGGCGGGGATGGGAAAATTCCCTTCCGGAATCCCTCGTCAGCCGCCACCCTTTCAAGCGCCATGATGTCGACGGGTTCATCAAACTTCTCCCTGTTGCACGCTTTTTCGCAGGGGTGGTCGCAGAATCTCCCGCAACCCCCGGAGAAGGGGTTCGTCCTCTTCAGGATGCGGAAGGCAAGCTCGAAGTCACCCTTCCAGATGGAAAAGAGAAACCGTGGAATGTCGTTCCTCGCCGGACACCCACCATTTCCCAGGTGGTCCCTCGTCGAGCAGGGGCTTCTCCTCGTATAGTAGATGGGATAATAGGTGGTCATAGCGGAGGTCCCTTTCTCTCTGGAAATGAGAGGTTAATTATACCACCCCTCGATGGAGGCCCCTCACGAGGGGAAGAGGAAGGAGAGCCTCTTCAGCGCTTCCATCTTCTCCTTCCTCCCGATTTTTGCTTTCTCCACGGCCCCCCTCATCACGTCGATGGTCCTGTCGTATTCCGCCCTGTTGACGGGGTAGGGAGTCCCGTCCTTTCCCCCGTGAGCGAAGGAAAAGCGCGCCGGGTCCCGGAAACTGGGAGGAGCTCCGTAAATGACCTCAGAGACCAGGGAGAGAGCGCGGAGAGTCTTCGGCCCCACTCCCTTCACTCCGAGGAGCGTCTCGAAGTCCTCCGGCTGCTTCTCGTACGTGTCGAGAAGTATCCTCCTCAGGTTTTCCGGCCGGATATCTTCACCCCTGACAGGATGCCTCACCGGCATTTCCAGATGCCTCCCCCTCCCCTCGTTGGCCCGGGCAACGAGCTTCACCACCTTCTCCGGATCCATTCTTGACAGCTCTGCGATTATCGACCGGGTGGAGGAGCTCTCTTTCGCCACCAGGTTCAGGACCTTCTCCCTGCCGTCGCAGCAGACGGCAGCGTGCGGCTCTTCGACGAAATCTCTCACAGACTCTGATATCCAGTGGTACCTCCGTGCCCTCCTCCTCTCCTCGTTCATCCCCTGTTGAACCACTGCCCACTCCCCTTCCCTCGTGAAGAAGAAGGCGTGGTGATAAATCTGATACCCGTCCTGGACGGCCGCACTGTCCACCTTGGCAGAGATTCTGCTCGCGTAGACGAGGGAATCCCCATCGGTCCCCACCCTATCGGAAAAAGTGAGAATTTCTCCGGGGGTCTTTCTCGACGCTCCCCCTTTTCCCCCGCAGGGGAAAATTCCGACTTCCTCCTCTCTCCCCTTCAACCCTTCCTTTATCGCTCCGGTCACCGTCGTCGTGACCCCGGAAGAGTGCCAGTCGAAGCCGAGGACGCACCCGAATGCCTGAAACCATGCCGGGTCCGAAAGCCGTCGGAGCACCTCGACGGGGCCGAATTCAAGAGCGATGGCGGACACGATTTCACCCGCCAGGAGAGACATCCTCTCAAAGAGCCACCGGGGAGCTTTTCCCCCGTGGAGGGGAAGGTCCGTCGTTCCCGTCCTCTTCACAGGTCACCTCTCACGAGATACTTCACGAGAACGATGAAAAGAAAGCACTCCACCCCGAATGGAAGGTACCCGAAGTATCCGGGAAGGGGCATCTCGAAGAGCTTCAAGGAAGGCACGAGGGGGACGTGGTAAACCCAGTGAGCAAGGCTTTTCCAGTTCCACGTCTCCCAGAAAAACCCGCACACGAGAGCTGCAAGGCCGTAAGAAGCAATGACGGGGTCTCCTTCGTCAGGAGAAAGTCCTGCGATGGAGGTGAGGGGACCGACGATGAGCACCGGAGATATCCAGAGAAAGGGGTAGAGAAACTGTGGGAAGACAGGAATGAGGAAGAGCGTCACCGCTCCAGAAAAGAGGAGGATGTAGGTCATCCATCTCCGGGAAGGGAGCACCGCCTCTTTCACGACCCCCGAATTCCTCACCCTCTCCTCTCCGAGATAACCCCTGAAGAGGAATGAGGTCGTCTCCACTGCGGGGAGGACGGTGGAGAAGGAAACGCTTGCCAGGGCGACGTATTCCCCCGCCGTGATTGTCCCCAGCCCGCGGTATTCCCAGTTTCCCACGAAGCGGTTGAGGAACTCGAAAATCCACCAGAAAAGCGAAGAGGCCGGGAAGAGGGAGATGAAGAAGAGAGGGTCCTCCCGGGCAGGAGAGGTTCCGTGAAGTTTCTCTGAGAGGGCTGTGGCCACACAGATGTATCCGAGCCAGAGAGGTGTGAAAGTGTGCCTTTGTAATGGGGCAAACCAGTCAAATCGGGTCCAGGCGAGGACCCATGCGCCGAGGAGGAAAAGGACGCCTCCCCATCCCCATCGGGGGAATCTATTCCTCTCCCGTGCCCTTCCCTCATATCCCCGGATGTACGTGAGGATGAATACGAGGAGGAGAGTTGTTCCCACAGCGAAGGCGAAGAGCGTGAAGGGAATGCTCACCCCCCCATTTCCCTGAAAGTTTCCTTCGGGCGGGAAAGTGGATAGGGAGGAGAGGTCGAAACCGGTGAGGAAAGCCCCGGCGAGGGGAAGAAACAGGGTGAGGGAGAGAAAAAGAGCGAAAACGACCGCGCTTTTTCTCCTCGTAACCGACCGTGGTCCTTTCATCTCTCCTCCATCAATTTTTATAATATCAGGAAAAAGAAGGGGGACCTCGAATGAGGAAGCTCGACAGGGAATGGCTCGACACTCTCGAGATGATTTACAGGAAAGCGCCCATCAGCCGAACTTTGAAAAGCGACATCAGTTTCGACGACGAGGGACGCGCACACTTCTCCCTCCAGTTTCACCCCGGCGTCTGCCACGCCCTGGGAGACATCCATGGAGGAATCATCGGCGCGATGGTGGACAACGCCACCTGGTTTACCGCCGCGGCCATGTACCCCAACGTGTGGATCACGACGACGGAATTTCACACGTACCTGATAAAGACCCCCGCCCGTCAGAACATCTACTCAGAGGGATGGGTCATCCACAGAGGGAAGAGGCTCGCCGTCACGAGGGCTGAGGTGAGGCGGGAAGATGGGGAACTCGTCGCCTACGGGACGGCAACGTTCGTCGTCCTCTCCCACATCCGTTTCACCGTCGAAGAGGTGGAAAAAGCCCTCAAGTCCCTCGACCCTCTGTGAGGGACTCTCTTAAGAACTGAAAGTTATCTCCACGTCCTTCAGGTCTGACGCAGGAGCATGCCAGAGGGGTCTCTTCTCGAAACCCATGGCGCGGGCGATGAAGACGTCCGGTATCCTCTCAATCCTGATGTTGTAGATGTTCACCGACTCGTTGTAGAGTTCTCTCCTGTCGGCAATCTCGTTTTCGAGCCGGGAAATCCTCTCCTGGAGGTGGGAAAACTGCTCGTCCGCCTTCAGTTCAGGATATCTCTCTGCAACGGCGAAGAGCGATTTGAGGGCCTCTGCGACCATCCCGTCGGCCTTTCCCCTCTCCTCGGGAGTTGAAGCCGACTCAGAAAAATTTCTCGCCCTGATGACTCTTTCCAGGGTTTCCCTCTCGTGCTTCATATACCTCTCGCAGACTTTCACGAGTTTCGGCAACTCGTCGTGCCTCTGCTTGAGGAGAACTTCCACGTTGCTCCACGACTTGTCGATGTTGTTCTTCACCGTGACGAGTCCGTTGTAAATGGACACTCCGTAAAAAATACATCCCAGGATAAGGAGTCCCAGGACGACGATGACGACAGCACCGGTCATGGTCCACCTCCTCGGGCGAAAATGCCCGTAATCAGGAAAACGGCGAGGGCAGCCGACGCGATGGAAAGGCCAAACGTGAGGGCAGACCGAAAGGCCAGTTTCCTCACGAGCCCTCTTTCGGACCTGTCGGAAATAATGAAGACACCTCCTTCCGGGGGCCGGGTAATGACGATTTCACTCTCTCCCGAATCCTTCTCGAGGAGGACCTCCATTTCCACCGCTCGCCTTGCCTTCTCCCACTCGAAAGAGTCTATCTGGCCATCTCCATCTTCGTCAAATTCCTTTAATTTATCGGCGTTTTTCTTTAAATTCTTTATCCGCTCCCTGATTTTTTTCTCCCGGTCCTCGGCAAGGCTCCTTGCGGGAGACGCGTATCCCAGCACGTAGAGTTGCTCCCCTTCGGGGATTATGTTCTCCTTTACCGTCACGTTTTCTCCGAGGAAAACACCCCCGGGGGAAATGGACGGTTTTTCCCTTCCGGAAAACGTCTGGGTCCTCCCGCCGATTATCGAGGCGTTTTTCGGGTCTACGGTGACCCGTCCCGTTTCGTCTTCCAGAATGAAAGGGACAGGACCGCTGTCCCCCCACTCCCTCACTACCACCCTCGACTTCCCCGTCCGGTATACCCTCTCTAAAATCACGTAAGAGTAATACACGCAGGGAATTGAACTGACGGGAGAAACGAGAAAATGCTTCCTCCTGCACCGCCCGGTTACTTCAACGAGACCCATGGGGAGGGACCGGAGTTTTGCCGTGGGGACGTTTTCCACCTCCCGCTTCTGCTTGAGGAGGATGAAGGAAAGGGCAAAGGAAACGACGGAAAAGGAAGCCAGACCTGCGGCGAGAAGGACGGGACTCCTCGAGGCATAAGCGAGAAAAATGAAAACGAGAGAAAGAGGACCCAGCACCACCCGGAGGATGAAGGGGAGACCCTCTAATCCCCAGCCGCGTTTGAAGTCATCGAAGATTCCCGGCCTGAGTCCGAGGAAAATCCTCCTCGGGCGGAAGGACCTGGGAGGGACGGGGGGAGGGGAGAGAGAGGTTGAAGAAGCCTCTCCAGATTCCCCTGCGACTCTCTGTTTCCCTGCCCTTCCGGGCTTCCCCACCCAGTAAAACTCTCCACCCTCTCCTTCAGTCTTCACCCGGGGGAGGTCGCTCTTTTCAAGGAGTCCGTTTCTCAGGGCACGCGAGATAAAAACCGAGTAGTATGCGAAAGTCCTGAGGATTTTTTCCGGTTTCAGGTCCCCATCCCCGATTGACGGGAGAGCACCCGGTCCGAAATTGGCATCCACCACGGGAGCGGGAAAAGAAGCGATGATTTTCCTGAAAAGCGCCCTCGCGTTGACGTTCCGGGAAAGGCTCCTTTGCTCCCCGAGGAATGAGTAGTCGAAGCGATTCGTGTCGACGACGATTCCCTTCGGTTCATCCAGCGAGAAAACGCCGATAAACCCTCCCTCGATAAACACGTGGGAGAGGACTTCCCCGGCAGACACCTCCTCTCCGGCAGCGGAAAGAAGGCGAGCCGCCTTTTTCCGGGAGACGAACATTCCGTCCTTTGAGGTCAGCGTGACGAGAACCTTCTCGTCCTTCCTGAAGGAGACATTTTTCCCCGTCCTGTCGGAGAAGAGGATTTCTTTCCCCCCCTCTTTCCAGGAAAAGGCCGGGAAAAGGAATCTCACCTCCTTCATTTCCCCGGTAGACACGACAGCGGCGGGAATGCCCTTCTCCTCGAGGAGTTTTCTCGCATCCCGGACCCTCTCTTTTTCCCGGGATTGAAACACGACTTTGAGGGACCCGCCATTTACTGCCTGTTTCACGGCAAACAGGTCGATACCCGTGCCCCCCTCTTCCGCCCTCGGGGAAAGAGATGACAACTCCCTTTCACACGGACCGACGACGAGGGAGAAAACCTCTTTCTTCTCCACTTTCTCCATTATCTCTCCTGTTTACAACAATATTTTCGGACCCGCCTGAGAAAACTTGAGGAAGTTCCTCCTGAAGAGTTGACAAAAGGAGTGAGATGGAATAAATATAAAAATCACGAAAAGCGGGCGTAACTCAGCGGTAGAGTGCGACCTTGCCAAGGTCGAAGTCGCGGGTTCAAATCCCGTCGCCCGCTCCATTCTTTTTTTCTCTCTCCCGAAATAACGGTCCTATAGGGAAAAAGGGTCAACCCCGTGCCGGTCCTTCGTCTACTCTCCCACCCAGACACGGGCCAGGCCTTCCGAAAAGTCTCCGCAGAAGAGATATCTGGGAGAAATGAGAATGTCACCCCCCCTGTCGATGTATCCCCACTTCCCCCGAAACGATATGGCGATTCTCCCCTCCTTCAGCGACCCGGCGCACTCGAAACCGGGCGTAATGACGTATCTCCCCTCGCGGGTGATGAATCCCCACCTCTCCCTCTCCCGGACCGGCGCAACCGAGGAAGAGAAGTCCCCGGCATCTTCAAACACGGGAGTGATTGCGAATTTCCCCGCCGCCGTGATGAAACCCCACCTGTTTCCGACCCGGACACGCGCCAGACCTTCACGAAAACTCCGGGCGTCCTCGAAGACGGGTCTGATTTTCAACTTGCCCCGCCTGTCCACGTATCCCCACTTACCCCGTATGGAGACGGGCGCAAGCCCCTCAGAGAATCCCCAGAGATTGGCAAACTGCATGTGGTTGTACCTTTCCCCCCGGGGGGTAACGAAAAACCAGACCCCTCCTGACAGGACCGGCGCCAGGCCTTCAGAGAAACGCCCCGCGAAATCGAACCGGGGGTCGATGCGGAATTCGCCCGAACTGTCGATGTACCCCCACTTTCCGCCGACCTGGACGCTGGCAAGTCCCTCGCTGAAGTCGAGAGCATCCTCAAATTCCGGGGGGATTGCGTACTCTCCCCTCCGGTCGATGTATCCCCACAGGCTGTTTTCCCTAACCCGGGCAAGCCCTGCGGAGAAATCCCCGGCCTCTCGAAAACGGGGGAAAATGACGACCTTCCCCCTGCAGTCGATGAATCCCCACTTCCCTGACATGGTCCCTCCGGGGAAACGGATATCAGGGAGCGTGCCAGTATTATCGGAAAAGGGAAAATCTCCGGAAAGGGTTGAATCACAAAGAATGAGTCACGATTGAGGGAGGAGAGAGGAAGGAAAGGGGTGTTTCGAAAAATGCGAACCTGTCACCTCTGGGTAAAGATAATTACACAATCGTAAACTCAGAAAACCTCTCTCAAGTAGCGGACGAAGTAGTCGACACCGGACCATGCGGTCAGAACGAGGGCAGGAACGATGAGGACCATCCCTGCCGTGTGAAAGTCGATACCCATGTACCGGTAATTTACGATGAGGCAGAAAGTCCCCGCAGCCTGAAGCGTGGTCTTCACCTTCCCCAGGGAAGAGGCAGAGATGACCTTCCCGTCGGCTGACGCCATACCCCTAAGGGCTGTGACGCCGATTTCCCGGGCAACGATGATGGCCACAATCCACGCAGGGACCCGTCCATGGGGGATGAGCATGATGAGCGAGGAGGAAACGAGGAGCTTGTCCGCCAGGGGGTCGAGGAGTTTCCCCAGGTCCGTTACCATCTCGAACCTCCGCGCTATCATCCCGTCTATGGCGTCCGTCAGGAAGGCAACGAGGAAGAGGACCCCTGCAGCCAGGCTCTCTTTCTTCCCCGGGAAGAGGAGGAGCACCACCACGATGGGGATGATGACAATCCTCACCAGAGTGAGGAGGTTCGCCGGATTTAAGTTCTTCCCCCCTCTCATCGGCCGCTCCGGTACTTCACGTAAAGGGTCATGACCCGTTCGACATATGCCCGTGTTTCGTCAAAAGGGGGTATTCCCCCGTACTTCTCCACGGCGCCCTCCCCCGCATTGTAGGCTGCAACGGCGAGCCTCACATCCCCCCCGAACTTATCGAGCAGCCTCTTCAGGTGTTTCACCCCGAGGGAGACGTTTCTCACCGGGTCGAGAAGGTCCTCCCGGGAGACTCCGGGAAAAGATGAAGGAAGAAGTTGCATCACCCCCACGGCACCTTTCGCAGATACCGCCTGGTGCCGCAGTTGTGATTCCGCCACCATGACGGCTCGAACGAGGTTCGGGTCTACCCCCTCTCTCACTGCCACCCTTTCCGCGTACTTGACCAGCCAGGAACGGTCCGGGGAAAAGGAATCCCCCCTCTCTTTCCCCTCTTCTGTCTTCATGTAGAGACGGTATCCGGAATGTTTCGGATAGTCCGAGTAGTGGACAATCCCCTTCTCATCGACAAATCTGTAAATATCTGAATGTGAAAGAGAAAGGAAGAAACAACCTGTAAGGATAAAAACGAGGCAAGCTTGTAATGTGGTCTTCATAGACATATTATCTAATAGACGGGCTCTTCCCCTGTCAACACAAAGCCAATATCGGAGCGTGAGATGGAGTACAGGTCATCTTTTCTCGTCATCGGCAGCGGAGTCGCAGGACTCAGCTTTGCCCTCCGGGCGGCAGAACACGGAGAAGTCCACATCATCACGAAGAGGGGGATAACGGAATCGAGCACGAACGTCGCCCAGGGGGGGATAGCAACGGTGTGGGACGAAAAAGACAGTTTCGACAACCACATCCGCGACACGATCACTGCAGGGGCAGGGCTCTGCCACAGAGACGTGGTGGAAATGGTCGTCAGGGACGGACCAAACAGGATAAAAGAGCTCCTCGACTGGGGAGTCCGATTCACGAAGAGGGAGGGGGAAAACGGAGAGGACTTCGACCTGGGAAGGGAGGGGGGCCATTCCCACAGGAGAATCTTCCACGCTGCCGACCTGACGGGGAGAGAGGTGGAGAGGGTCCTGGTGGAAAAAGCTCTCTCCCACCCGAGGGTCCACGTGTTCGAACACCACACGGCCATTAACCTGATTACCCTGAACAGGTTCCAGTCGTTTGACCGGTACAGACCCGACGAATGCCTCGGCGCATACGTCCTGGAGAATGAAACGGGCGAAATTCACACCTTCCTGGCAGACGCGACGGTCCTGGCCACGGGGGGGTCGGGAAAAGTATACCTCTACACGAGCAACCCGGACATCGCCACCGGAGACGGGGTCGCCATGGCGTACAGGGCCGGGGCTGCAGTGGCAAACATGGAATTCGTCCAGTTTCACCCGACCTGCCTCTACCACCCCCAGGCGAAGTCCTTCCTCATCTCCGAAGCTGTGAGGGGAGAAGGCGCCATCCTTTTGAGAAAGGACGGGACGCGGTTCATGCCGGCTTACCACGAGATGGCCGAACTGGCTCCGCGGGACATCGTCGCGCGCGCCATCGATTCGGAACTGAAAAAGACGGGCGACGACTACGTCCTCCTGGACATTTCCTTCAAAGATCCTGACTTCATCAGGTCCCGTTTTCCGAACATTTACGAGAAATGCCTTCAGTTCGGGTACGACATGACGAAGGAACCGATTCCCGTTGTCCCCGCCGCCCACTACCAGTGCGGCGGAGTCCTCACGGACTTAAACGGCGAATCGGAGGTGAAGAGGCTCTTCGCCGTGGGAGAAACGGCCTGCACAGGCCTGCACGGCGCAAACCGTCTCGCCTCCAACTCCCTGCTGGAAGCCCTCGTCTTCTCAAAAAGAGCGTGTGAGAAGGCGGTGAGCACCTACCTCGGGAAAAAGGTCACGGACATCCAGGTGCCGAAGTGGGACCCGGGAAACGCCATCGACCCGGATGAGCTCGTCGTCATCTCTCACACGTGGGACGAAATTCGCAGGCTCATGTGGAACTACGTGGGCATTGTCCGGTCAGACAAGAGGCTCCACAGGGCAAAGGAGCGGATTGACCTCATCAAGAGGGAAATATCGGAATATTACTGGAACTTCATCCTGAACACGGACCTCCTCGAACTGAGAAACATCGCCACCGTGGCCGACATCATCATCCGGTCCGCCATATCCCGGAAGGAAAGCCGGGGGCTCCACTACAACATCGATTACCCCTACCGGGATGACGAGAATATGCGGAAGGATACAGTGATTCGCCTCGAACGCTATTCGGGAGTGTAAACGAGGGCCGCCCTTCCAACCGGCGAGAGGAGGACAACTTTCAGCTTATCCCCACCCGATGCCGCATCAAACGTGACGTCGTAGAATCTGAACCACCTGGTATCCTCGAGGGGGAATAGCCTGCTCACCTCTTCGGGGGAAAACTTGATTTTCTCTACGGAGAGAGGGGGAAGAGCCCTGTCGTCCTCCGTCACGAGTCGGATAGACCAGTGCCCGTTTTCCTTATCGAGGTCGTTGAGATTTTCGTCAGGGGTGTAGAGAGCGATGAAAAACCTCTCCTTCCCCTTCCCCTCGTCGAGCACGTATTTCCTGAATTTTTCCTTTCTCTCCTCGTCCAGGTAGTACATCCGGTAAATTTCCCGGAGAAGGGCCTCCCTGTATTCAGGAGTCAGTCTCGTGACCGACACAATGAATCCCGTCTGGAGGCCTGAATAAACCCTCTTCGTCTTTGTGGCTTTTCTGTAGGCGTTTTTGTATGCCCGCGAGCTCTGGAACTTCTCGTAAAGGGAGATTTTCTTCGGGGAACATCCGGCGACGAGTGTGAAAATGAGCATGAAAACGGAAATGCGAAGCCAGAAGGCGCCCTCACTCCTCACCGGTAATCTCCTTCCTCGTGAAGACCGATTCGAGCCGGTATCCCGCCTTTTCGATGTTCTCCCTTCCCCCTTCTTCCCTGTCGACGAGGCAGATGATTCTCTCAACCTTCAGTCCGAACTCCTCCGCCTTCTCCACCGCTTTGAGAGTCGAGCCCCCCGTCGTGACCACGTCCTCCAGTATCGCAACCTTCATCCCTTCTCTCAAGTTCTTCGTCCCCTCGATCCACGCCCCCTTCCCGTGTTTCTTCGCCTCTTTCCTGACGATGAAGGCGTGGAGGGGGACTCCCCGTATGTGGGAGAGGACGCTCACGGAGGTAACCATGGGGTCCGCTCCCATGGTGAGCCCTCCGACGGCCTCAACGGGCTCTCCTCCCTTCGTCAGCATATCGAGAATAACGGACCCCACCAGGTACCCCCCCTCCGAATGGAGGGTCACCTGTCGGCAGTCGACGTAAAAGTCGCTCTTCTTCCCTGAGGCGAGAATCACCTCTCCCTTCTCGTAAGCGAGTTCCTGGATGAGTTTCCTCAATCTCTCCCTTTCCCCCATCTTTCTCCCTCACCTGGTCTTTATTTTCACGCTCGGTTGTGAACGGAACAGGTGCAGCTGCTCCTGCTCGGCGAAATCGAAGGTGACGGGATACTTCCCCGTGAAGCAGGCGTCGCAGTAAATGTCCGCTCCCTGTCCGGGACAGCATCTGTGAAGTCCCCTGACCGAGAGATACCCGAGGGTGTCGGAAGTAAGGTATCTGTTAATTTCCTCGATCGAGTGAGTGGCAGCGATGAGGTCCCTCCTGATGGGTGTATCAATGCCGTAGTAGCAGGGATATTCGGTAGGAGGAGAACTGATTCTGAAGTGGACTTCCTTCGCTCCGGCCGCCCGAATCATCTTTATTATCTTTCTCCCCGTCGTCCCCCTCACGATGGAATCATCGATGACGATGACCCTCTTCCCCTGGATGACGTCCCGGATTGCGTTGAGTTTGAGCTTGACCCCGAAGTGACGAATCGACTGCTGAGGCTCGATGAAAGTCCTCCCTACGTAGTGATTTCGGATAAGACCCATCATGAAGGGGATGCCGCTCTCCTCCGAGTATCCGAGTGCTGCGGGAAGGCCCGAGTCCGGGACCGGAATGACGATATCAGCATCCACCCCCTGCTCTCTCGCCAGCTGTCGCCCCATCTCCTTCCTGATGTTGTACACGCTCGTTCCCATGAAGATGCTGTCCGGTCGGGAGAAGTAGACGAACTCGAAGATGCAGAACCTCTGGGGCGCAGGGAGAAAGGGCCTGACAGAGGTGACTCCCCGCTCGTCGATGATGACCATCTCCCCCGGGTCAACCTCCCTCACGAGCTCCCCTTCGATCAGGTCGAGAGCGCACGACTCGGAACTGAGAACCCACCCGTTTTTCACCTTTCCCAGGACGAGGGGCCGGAAACCGTGAGGGTCCCTGACTCCGATCATCCTGTCGCTCGTGAGAAAGATGAGGGAATAGGCTCCCTTGACCTTCTCAAGGGCGTCGACGATCCGGTTCTCGAGGAGTTCCTCCTTCGAGCGCGCGATGAGGTGGACGATAACCTCCGTATCCATGGAGGACTGGAATATGGAGCCCTCCCTCTCGAGCTCCCTCCTCAGGACGTGGGCATTCACGAGGTTGCCGTTGTGAGCCACTGCGAGAGAGCCCTGCTCGAAGTCGACGACGATGGGCTGGGCGTTTTTCAGCTCCGAAGTCCCCGTCGTCGAATACCGGACGTGGCCGATAGCCAGATGTCCGGGGAGCTTTTCCAGGGTCTCCTCGTCGAAGATATCGGCCACCAGGCCCATCTCTTTGTGGAAGAATATGCATTCACCGTCCGAGGAAGCGATTCCCGCCGACTCCTGACCCCTGTGCTGGAGTGCGTGGAGCCCCAGGTAGGTGAGCTTTGACGACTCGGGATGGCCGAAGACCCCGAATATCCCGCATTCTTCCCTCAGCTCGAACGCCATCTCACCAGCTTCCTTTACAGACCCAGTTTTTCCCGAAAAGCCCTCTTCCAGATTTCATAACCTTCCTGGAGGCTCAAAGAGGCGAGTCCCTCGATGTGGAGTTCATTTCCGCCGGTAATCCCGATCTTTCGGACGGGAATGCCCATCTCCTCGGAAAACTTAAGGAAATCGTCCTCCCTTTCGGAAGTTACGGTTATTATAACACGCCCCTGTGTTTCCCCGAAGAGGAGTGCGTCTTCCCTTCCCTTCCACGGGAGAGAAACGCGAAACCCGCAGACCGGTCCCTCGTCCGTGAAGCAGCACTCCGCCAGAGCAACGGCTATCCCCCCTTCCGACACGTCGTGGGCAGAAGAGAAGTAAAACCTCTTTGCCCCCTCCACGAGGAATTTGTGAAGCTTTTTCTCAAATGCCAGGTCCAGAGAGGGGGGGATTCCTCTGACCATTCCGTGAATCTCCTTGAGGTAAAGGGACCCGCCCAGGTCCTCTCCAGACGGGTCCGGACCGGCCAGGTAAATGAAGTGCCCCTCTCCCTTGAAGTATTGGGTGACGGCGTTGAGGTAATCGGATATGACTCCCACCATCGCAACCGTTGGCGTGGGATAGATTCCTTTCCCCATCGTCTCGTTGTAGAAGCTGACGTTTCCGGAAACGACCGGCGTCTCGAGGACACTGCAGGCGTGTGCCATTCCCTCCACAGCTTCCTTGAACTGCCACATCACTTCCGGCTTTTCGGGATTTCCGAAATTGAGGCAGTCCGTTATGGCCAGGGGTTTGGCGCCGGCGACGGCCACGTTTCTCGCGGACTCAGCGACGGCTATCTGAGCCCCTAGGCGGGGGTCCAGGTAGCAGTAACGGGGGTTGCAGTCGACGGAAATTGCGAGCCCCAGAGGAGTCCCCTTCACCCGAAGGACGGCGCTGTCAGAGCCGGGAAGCACAACCGTGTTCGTCCGGATCATGTGGTCGTACTGACGGTATATCCACGACCTGTCGCAGACCTCGAGGGAACCGAGGAGTCTCTTCCAGACCTCTCCCAGGTCTTCCGGGACAGGGACAGAGGAGAGGTCGAGCTTCTGCAGTTCGTCCTGGTCTGCGGGCCTCTTCCACGGCCGGTCGTAAACGGGAGCATCCGTCGTCAGAGGAGCGACGGGAAGCTCGGCCACGACCTTTCCCCCCTGCCTGACGCGGACGTAACCGTCGTCGGTGACCCTGCCGACGACGACGGCGTCCAGGTCCCACTTTTTGAAAACCTCTATGACCTCGTCTTCTCTCCCCTTCTTCGCAACGAGGAGCATCCTCTCCTGCGATTCGGAGAGCATAATCTCGTATGGCGTCATCCCCTCTTCCCGAAGAGGGACCCTGTCAAGGTCGAGTTCAATCCCGTTTCCGGCCCTTCCCGCCATTTCGAAGGATGAACTCGTCAGTCCTGCCGCACCCATGTCCTGAATACCGACGATGACATCCCTCTTCATCAGTTCGAGGCAGGCTTCCAGGAGGAGTTTTTCCATGAATGGGTCACCCACCTGGACGGTCGGGCGCTTCTCTTCAGACTCTTCGTCGAACTCCTCTGAAGCCATCGTCGCACCGTGAATCCCGTCTCTCCCCGTTTTCGCCCCGACGTAGATGACGGGATTCCCCACTCCCTCGGCAACCCCCTTGAAAATTCTCTCTTTCCTGGCAATTCCGACGGTGAAGACGTTCACCAGGATGTTCCCGTTGTAACAATCCTCGAAGTAGACCTCCCCGCCCACGGTGGGAATTCCGATGCAGTTGCCGTATCCGGCAATCCCCGCAACGACCCCGTCCACGAGGAACCTCGTCCTCGGCTCAGAGGGATTTCCGAAGCGGAGAGAGTCGAGGAGAGCTATCGGCCTGGCGCCCATCGTGAAAACGTCCCGGAGAATTCCCCCAACCCCGGTGGCTGCGCCCTGGTAGGGCTCGATGAATGATGGGTGATTGTGGGACTCCATCTTGAAAACGGCGGCGAGCCCGTGTCCTATGTCAATAACGCCGGCGTTTTCCCCCGGCCCCTGTATGACATAGGGTCCTTTTGTGGGAAACTTTTTCAGGTGAACCTTCGATGATTTGTAACTGCAGTGTTCGCTCCACATCACCGAGAAGATTCCCAGTTCAGTCAGGGTCGGTTCCCTCCCGAGAATCTGGAGAATCCTCTCGTACTCCTCATCCGTCAAATTGTGTTCCCTGATGAGTTCCGGCGTGATTTTCACCTCTTCCCGCATCTCCTCACCCTGCCACGTAATTCACGACCGATTCGAAAAGGAGGCGACCGTCCACCGAGCCCAGTTCCCTCTCGGCGCACCTCTCCGGGTGGGGCATCATCCCGACGACGTTCCTCTCCCGGTTGCAGACACCCGCAATGTTCTCCAGGGAGCCGTTCGGATTCGCCTCATCCGTCACTTCCCCCTCGGGAGAACAGTAACGGAAGACCACCTGGTCGTTGTCGTTCAGTTCTTTCAAGAGGTCGGGATGTGCGAAATAGTTCCCCTGATAGTGTGCGATGGGAATCTTCAGGACCCGCCCTTTCTCTATCCCGGCCGTGAAGGGCGTGTTCGACGTTTCCGTCCTCAGGTAAACGTAGGAGCAGATGAACTTGAGCGACCTGTTGGCGATGAGGGCCCCCGGAAGGAGTCCTCCCTCGATGAGTATCTGAAAGCCGTTGCAGATTCCGATGACCGGCTTTCCCTTCTTCGCCTCCTCCGTTATCCCCTCCATTATGGGAGAGAGCTTGGCCATCGCGCCCGTCCTCAGGTAGTCCCCGTACGTAAAACCGCCCGGGACGACGATGATGTCGAACCGGGAAAGGTCCCTTTCCCGGTGCCAGACGAATTCCGTGTCCAGTCCCATCACGTGCTTCAGGACGTGATAACAGTCGTGGTCGCAGTTTGAACCGGGGAAAACGCAGACGGCGGCCTTCATGAGTCACTCCTCGACGATTTCGAAGCGGAAATCCTCGATGACGGGGTTAGCGAGGAGTTTCCTGCAGATTTCCTCCAGGATATTCTCAGCCTCCTGCCGGGAAACTCCATCCAGTTCTACCTCGATGAACTTCCCTATCCTCACTCCCTTCACTTGCGTGTATCCGAGATTCTCGAGAGACTTCTGGACGGCCCTCCCCTGGGGCTCAAGGACTCCCCTCCTCATCGTGACGTAGACGTGAGCCTTCACCACACTACTCCTTTTCCCCTCTTTTTTCCTTCAAACACCTGCCGTAGATGTAACCGACGTTTCTGAAATAATACCGGATATCGAAAATCGATTCCATCTCCTCTCTCGTCAGGTACTTCTGGACCTTCCGGGAGGAGAGGACGAGCTTCTTGAAGTCTCTCCCCTTCTCCCACGAGCGCATGGCGATTTCCTGGACTATTTCATATGCCCTGTTCCTCGGGAGGCCCTTCTTCGCGAGCTCCAGCATAAGCCTCTGGGAAAAGAAAAGGTTATAACTCTTCTCTATGTTCTCCGCCGCCTTCTCCGGGTAAACGACGAGGTTCTTCAACACTCCGAGAAACCGGCGGAGCATGAAGTCGAGGACGATGGTAGCATCGGGACCGATGACCCGTTCGACGGACGAGTGGGATATGTCCCTTTCGTGCCAGAGAGCAACGTTTTCCATGGACGAGAGGGCATAACCTCTGAGGAGTCGGGCGAGGCCGGAGAGGTTTTCCGACAGTATCGGGTTTCTCTTGTGAGGCATGGCGGATGACCCCTTCTGCCCCTTTGAGAAGAACTCTTCGGCCTCCCTGACTTCTGTCCTCTGGAGGTGGCGTATTTCAACGGCAAACCTCTCTATTGATGAACCGATAACAGCAAGCGTGGTGAAGTACCGTGCGTGCCTGTCACGGGGGACAATCTGTGTGGAAACAGGCTCCGGTTTCAGGCCGAGTTTTCTCATCACGTACTCTTCCACGTACGGGTCCACGTTCGCGAAGGTCCCGACCGCCCCGCTCAGCTTTCCAACAGCAACTTCTCTCCTCGCCTCCCTCAGCCTCTTCAGGTTGCGCTTCATCTCTTCCAGCCAAGAGAGAAACTTGAGGCCGAAAGTAACGGGCTCTGCGTGAACCCCGTGGGTTCTCCCCATGACCGGGACGTCCCGGTACCTTTCCGCCTTCTCCTGGAGAACGGCGATGATTTCCTTCACGTCCTCTATGAGAATGTCCGTCGCCTGTTTCAACTGCACGGCGAAGGCCGTATCCAGGATGTCGGACGACGTGAGACCCATGTGGAGATACGCAGAGTCTTCCCCGATGTAGTCCGCCACGGAAGTGAGGAAGGCGATGACGTCGTGCTTCACCACCTGCTCGTATTCGTCTATCTTCTGCACGTCGAAATTCGCCCTCCTCTTTATCCGGATGAGGGCATCCTGCGGGACGAGCCCGAGGTGGCTCATCGCCTCAGCAGCGTATATCTCGATGGCGAGCCAGATTCTGAACCTGTTTTCCGGTTCCCAGATTTCTGCCATTTCCCGGCGTGTATATCTCTCAATCACTGTGAGACCTCCTCTATTTCCCCGTGCTGCCGAACCCGCCCTTCCCCCGGGCAGTTTCGTCCAGCTCGTCGACGGTTTCGAGAGAGACGGGAATGGTTCGGGAGAAAACGAGCTGAGCGATTCTGTCCCCCCTGCGGACCCGGAACTCGTCACTTCCGAGGTTGATGGCAATCACCTTTATCTCCCCCCGATAGTCAGGGTCAACCGTCCCGGGCGAATTGAGGAGGGTCACGCCGTGTTTTGCGGCAAGCCCTGACCGGGGCCGGACCTGAGCCTCCATCCAGGGGGGCATGGAGATGGCAATTCCCGTCGGAATGAGAGCCCTCTCGAAAGGCTTCAGGACCAGCTCACCGTCGACGCGGGCCCTCAGGTCGAAACCGACTGCTCCATCCGTCTTCCTTTCCGGGATAAAGGAGGGGTCCGCATCTCCCACGAGTTTTACCTTCACCTTCCACTCGCTCACAACACCTGCCCTACGGAGAGGTCTTTCGCGTCAACGGCCCCAACGGCCGCAACGACGAGTTCTTCCTCGCGGAAGTGTTCTTCCATGTAACCCATCAGGTCTTTCTTCTCCACAAGGTCTATTTCCCGGGCGATTTCCTCCGGTGTCATATACTTTCCGTAGTACATCTCGTTCGTCGCAAGTTGAATGAGGCGGTAATCGGTGCTCTCGTAATTGAGGAGGAGATGACCCTTCAACTGTTCCTTTCCCCGGCTTAACTCCTCGTCCGTAATTCCTCCGTCTCTCATTTCCCGGAGAACGCTGAGCGTCACCTGAAGAAGTTCCGGAACCTTTTCGGGAGTCGTTCCCCCGTACACGCGAAACATCCCCGCGTCGGAGAAAGTGGAGAGGGAAGAGTGAATGGAGTATGCCAGTCCCCTCTTCTCCCTCACCTCCTGAAAGAGGCGGCTCGACATCCCTCCGCCGGCTATGGTTCTGAGAACCTTCGCCGCCCTCCTGGCCGGGTCCTTTTTCGACGGAGCGGGAAAGGCGACGCAGAGGTGAACCTGCTCGATGTCCCTCTGCGAGACAAACACTCCTCTGTTCGCCCTGGGCCTCTCTGACCGTGGGGGTTTCTCCCTGAATCTCTCCCCCGATAGTGCGGGGGCAAAGAGGTCCACCACTTCCTGATGGTGCAGGTTCCCCACGGCCACGACCATCACGCCGAGCTTTGAAAACGTCTCGGAAAAGTAGCGAACCACTTCCTCCCTGTTCAGCGAAAGGACCGTTTGACTGTAACCCTGCACCGGTCTCCCGAGAGGGGATAGGGGGTAGAACTTTTCGAAGAGGAAGTCATGGACGTAGTCTTCAGGGTTGTCCTCTATCATGAGAATTTCCTGGTTGACGACCTGCTTCTCCCTCTCCAGTTCATCCCCGTCGAAAGTGGATGACGTGAAAATGTCAATGAGAATATCTGCCGCCAGGGGGAGGTGTTCCTTCAAGACCTTGGAATAGAAGAAGGTGTATTCCTTGCTCGTAAAGGCGTTGAGGACACCTCCCACGGACTCGATTTCGCTGGAAATCATGAAGGGAGTCCTCTTCTCCGTCCCCTTGAAGAGCATGTGCTCAATGAAGTGGGTGATGCCACAGAGGTTTTCCGGCTCGTGCCGGGACCCTCCCCTCACCCAGATTCCAAGGGAAACCGAAGGGACGTGGTCGAGACGCTCCGTCAGTATGGATATTCCGCCTGGGAGAACGGATTTTTCAAACATTCAGCGCTATTTCCTCGGGGTGGGCTTTCCTCTCGGCGCCGGTCTCCTGGAGTGGTGCCTCGGCCTCTCCGGAGGTCTGTCGTCCTTGATCAGTTCTTTCCTGCTGAGCCTTATCTTCCCGTCGCTGTCTATCTCTATGACTTTGACGAGGACCTCGTCTCCCTCTTTGAGGATGTCGGAAACGGACCGAATCCGCTGGTGCGAAATCTGGGAAATGTGGAGGAGCCCCTCCGTCCCGGGGAATATCTCGACGAAAGCCCCGAAGTCGGTTATCCTCTTCACCTTCCCCACGTATGAGCGGCCGAGCTCCGCTTCCCTCGTCAGTTCCTTGACGATTTTCACCGCCTCCTCGACGGCGTTTTTATCGGGAGAGTATATGCGAACGATTCCGTTCTCTTCTATATCTATCTTCACACCCGTCTTCTCGATGATTCCCCGAATCGTCTTTCCACCGGGCCCGATAATGTCTCTAATCTTCTCCGGTTTCACCTCCACCACTTCGAAGCGGGGCGCGTAGGGAGAAAGCTCAGGCCTCGGTTTGTCCAGGACCTCGTCCATCTTATCGAGGATGTGTAATCTCCCCTCTCTCGCCTGAACGAGGGCTCTCTGGAGAACTTCGCGCTGGACCCGTTCTACCTTGATGTCCATCTGGATGGCGGTAACACCCTTCCTCGTCCCCGCCACCTTGAAATCCATGTCCCCCAGGTGGTCTTCGTCGCCAAGTATGTCGGAGAGAATTACCGCCCTGTCCCCTTCGATGATGAGCCCCATGGCAATTCCGCCTACAGCGGCCTTCAGGGGGACTCCCGCGTCCATGAGTGAAAGGGATGCACCGCAGACGGTTGCCATCGACGAAGAACCGTTCGACTCCAGGACCTCTGAGACGACGCGTATCGTGTAGGGAAACTCCTCCTCAGGAGGGAGGAGTCTCTCCACTGCCCTCTCGGCAAGCGCTCCGTGCCCGATTTCCCGCCGCGCCGGCGCGCGGAGCATCCTCACCTCCCCGACGGAGTACGGGGGGAAGTTGTAGTGGAGCATGAATCTCTTCGACGTCTCCCCGGAGAAGTCGTCAATTATCTGTTCATCCTCCGCTGTGCCGAGAGTCGTCGTAACGAGGACCTGAGTCTCTCCCCGGGTGAAGATGGCAGACCCGTGAGTGCGGGGGAGGACTCCGGCCTCGCACCATATCGGCCTGATATCCTCGGGTCTTCTCCCGTCAATTCGAAGACCCTGTTCGAGAATCCTCTTTCTGACCACCTCTTTTTCCAACTCTTTGAAGGCTGAGGCGATGACGACACCCTTTTCGAGAATCTCTTCTTCGCTGAAGGAATCCCTAACTTCCTCCCAAATTTCGGCAACCCTCTCCCGCCTGGCCAGCTTGTCGGGAATGAGAAACGCTTCTTCCAGTTTTGCGCGAGCCATGGAATCTATTTTTTCTCTCGTTTCGTCGTCGAGAGTGGGAATGTCGAAGTCCACGGTTTTCTTTCCGATTTCATGGAGCATCTGCTCCTGGACGTCGATGAGGGGTTGAAGGGCCTCCCACCCGTAGAGTATGGCATCGAGGACTTCTTCCTCCGGGACCTCAGCTGCCTCTCCTTCGACCATGGTTACGCCACCACGACTCCCGGCAACGATGATGTCCAGGTCCGACTCCTCAATGACCGAGATGGGAGGATTCACCACAAACTTCCCGTCCTTCCTCGACACGCGGACTGCCGCTATGGGCCCCTGGAAGGGGGCTTCCGAGAGCGTGAGAGCGCAGGAAGCTCCCACGATTGCGAGCGCTTCGGGGGGGTTGTCGTAATCCATGGAGAGGACCGTCGCGATTATCTGGGTATCGTAGAAGAAGTTATCGGGGAAGAGGGGCCTTATCGGCCTGTCGATGAGCCGCGAGACGAGAATCTCGTGTTCAGAGGGCCTCCCCTCCCTCTTGAAAAACCCGCCGGGAATCCTCCCGGCCGCAAAGGTCTTTTCCTGGTAATCAACGACGAGGGGGAGAAAGTCGACCCCCTCCCTCGGTTTTTCAGAGACGCAGGCCGTGACGAGGACGACCGAATCTCCCATCCTCACCACGACGCTCCCGCCCGCCTGCTTCGCCAGACGGCCGGTCTCGATGATGATTTCTTTCCCGTCAACAGGGACGACGTATCTCTTTTCCATTTCTTCTCCTGAACTGCTGTAGTTTCGTTACTTCCTCAGTCCGAGGGCCTCGATGATCCGGCGGTATCTTTCGCTGTCCCTGTCCTTGAGGTAATCGAGGAGCCTCCTCCTCTGGCTGACGAGCTTGAGAAGTCCCCGCCTCGAACTGAAATCCTTCTTGTGGACCTTCAGATGCTCCGTTATTTCGTTGATCCGTGCTGTGAGGAGAGCAATTTGCACTTCGGGAGATCCGGTGTCGCCTTCATGGGTTTTGAACTTTTCGATGATCTCCCTCTTCTTCTCAGGTGTCAGTGCCATGTTCTAACCTCCCTTTCTGAGTGGAACGGTTTATTCTATATCAAATCTCTTTTTTCTTAAACCTGTTTCACGACTCTCCGAGGACGCACACGTATTCGAACCTCCCCTCCCCCGTCCTTTTCACGAGGGCGATGACGTTCTCTTCCTCGTCCTTGATTTTGTAAATTCCCTCTGGAGGCGAAAGGGGCATGTATTCTTCCGGGGGACATCCGACGAGAACCCTCTTTTTCACGAAATCGGGGACCCTGATGGAGGGATAGTGAGAGAGGGCTTCGTCTATCGACCTGACGGCTTCCTCAAGCCTGCCCTCCCTCTTCATCTCCGAGAGTTCGGATATCTTCAGGGACGTATCCACCGTCATGAAACCCGCCTCTTCCCTTCGGATGTGAGACGCCACGGCGGGGACACCTACGGCTTCGCCCAGGTCTCTCACCATCGCCCTGAGGTAGAAACCTGCCTTACAACGGACGAATACCTCGGCCTCCTTCCCATCGAACGAAACGAGCGTCGCTTCGTGACAGGTGACGACCTTCGCGGGAAGGTCGAAGTCAATTCCTTTCCGGGCGAGGTCGTAAGCCCTCTTCCCATCCACCTTGACGGCGGAAAACCTCGGCGGTACCTGCTCGTAAGTCCCGACGAATTTCTCGAGCGCCTCCCTCACCCTTTCCTCGTCGAGGTGAAAATCCTCGACCCTCCTCAGGACCTGACCGGTCAGGTCGTGGGTATCCGTCTCCACTCCGAAGAGAATTTTCATCCGGTAACTCTTGTCCGCGTTGAGAAAGAGGGTGGATATCTTCGTCGCCTTTCCCAGGAGGATGGGGAGGACGCCCTCCGCCTCCGGGTCGAGGGTCCCTCCGTGACCTGCCTTTCTCGCCCGGAAAAGCCTCTTCACCTTTTCCGTCGCAGCAAAGGAGGTGTATCCTTTCTCCTTGTACAGGTTGACGACTCCGCTTATCTGATTACGCATATTCCTTGAGGAACTCCTTCAGTTTTCCGTGTACCAAGCTTTTCACTTCCTCCACCGACCCGGTGAGGGTAAAACCCGCGGCTTTTTCGTGCCCTCCTCCTCCGAAGGAGCGGGCGAACCCGTCCACGTTCACGTCACCCCGCGCCCTGAGGGAAACCTTCACTTTACCGTCCTCTTCCCTGTAAAGGACCGCAACCTTTACTCCTTTCAGGGAGCGCGGATAATTTATAAAACCCTCGAGGAAGTCCTTCGTGGCGCCGAAGTCCTCCATGTCCCTCTTGAAAACCGTCATGGATGCGACACCGTCGTCCACCTCCATCCTGTGGAGAAGGCGGGAGAGGAGGTAGTACCTCTCGGGGGGGTCGCAACCGTACAACTCCTCCGAGAGGACCCACGGTTTCACGCCGAGCGAGAGCAAGGTGCGGGCAATCTCGAGGCTTTTTTCCGTCGTGTTGGAATAGCGAAACCACCCCGTATCCGTCGCAATGGAAACCCAGAGAGCGTTCCCGATGGGGAGGTCTATCTCCACTCCAAGCCTCTCGAGGACCGTAAAAACGAGTTCCCCCGTCGAAGACGCAGCCGGGTCAATCAGGTAGGCGTCTCCATACCCCCCGTTCGTGATGTGATGGTCAATGCAAATGAGGGTTTCGCAGGAATCCACGGCCTCCCCTGCGGTCCCCGTCCTCTCCGGTGACGCGCAGTCGAGCAGGACCCCCACCTCGAAATCCGTGTCGGGTGGTTCCGTGTGAATGAGGTCGGCTCCTTCGAGGAATCTGAGATAGTACGGGACAGGGTCCTGATTGTACACGTACACCATCTTCCCCATTTTCCTCAAACCCAGGGCAAAGGCGATTTCCGAGCCAATCGCGTCTCCCTCAGGGTTTACGTGGGTTGAAACGAGAAAAGATGTCCCTTCCCTTATCACAGAAAGGAGTTTTTCCGTCATCTCACTCATCTTCGCCGCCCTCTTTCAACTTCTTCAACAGCGCGTCTATCTTCATCCCCTTTTCGTATGAATCGTCGTATTCAAACGTGAGAGCCGGAATCCTCTTCAGGTGGAGTGACCTCCCCAGTTCCCTCCTGATAAACCCTTCCGCTCGTTTGAGCGACGACGCCGCCTCCTCTCTCTCTTTGAGAGTTCCCATCAATGAGAAGAAGACCTGAGCCCTCCTCAGGTCCCTGCTCACCTTCACGTGCGTAATGGTCACAGTCTGGAGTTTCGGGTCCTTCACCTCCCGCGAGAGGAGAAGGGCGATTTCCTCCCTGATGAGGTTAGCGACCCTCACGTGCCTGTCGAACTTGTGCACCATATCAGTACCTCACCAGGTCCACCACCCTGTCGAGGACCTCGTACTCTCCCCCCGAATCGATGAAATCAGAAATCCTGTCGATAACTCCCTGTATCACCACGGGGTCGTTCCCGACGACGGCGACCCCGATCACCGTCCTCTGCCAGAGGTCCTGGCAACCCACCTCAGCCACGGAAACGGGGAACCTGTTGCGAATGCGTTCCACCAGCTTTCTCACAGCGCTCCTCTTCTCCTTCAGATTCGACGTCCCCTGGAGGACAATATCGTAACTGACGATGCCGACGACCATTATCAGAGTTCAGGAGCCACTTCTTCGAGAATGAAGCATTCGATGATATCTCCCGGCTTGACGTCGTTGAAGTTCTCCAGGCCGATTCCGCACTCATAACCCTGCTGGACTTCCCGGACGTCGTCCTTAAACCTTTTCAGCGAAGCGATGTTCCCCGTGAAAATGACGACGCTGTCCCTGAGGACACGGGCCTTCGCATTTCGGAGAATCTTCCCCTCCGTCACGTAACAGCCCGCAACTGTCCCCACCTTCGGGATGTTGAAGGTCTCCCTCACTTCTGCTGTTCCCTGAACAACTTCCCTGTACTCCGGCTCGAGGAGACCGACCATCGCCTTTTTCACGTCGTCTATCAGGTCGTAGATGACGTCATAGGTTTTCACCTCTACCTTCTCCCGCTCTGCCGCTTTCTTCGCCTTCCCGTCCGGCCTCACTCTGAACCCGAGGACAATTGCCTCCGATGCCGAAGCCAGGTTGACGTCGCTCTCTGTTATCCCTCCCACGGCAGCGTGAATGACATTTACTTTCACCTGCTCCGTGCCCACCTTCTCGAGAACGCCCTTCACCGCGTCTACGCTTCCCTGGACGTCAGCTTTGACAATCACGTTCAACTCCTTCAGCTCACCTTCCTGTATTTTCGCGTAGAGGTCTTCGAGGGAAATCTTCGGTGCCTTTGCGGTCTCCTTCTCCTTTTCCTTTTCCAGCCTCTTCAGGGCGACCTCGCGGGCGACTTTTTCGTCGTCGAGGGCAATGAGAATCTCTCCCGGAGTGGGAACCGTGTTAAATCCGAGTATCTCAACAGGCTTCGAAGGACCTGCTTCTTTTATTCTCTTCCCCTTGTGGTCGATGAGGGCTCTCACCCTGCCGAAACTCGTGCCCGCAATGACTGCGTCTCCTACCCGGAGGGTCCCCTCCTTGATGACCGCAGTGGCGGCGTTTCCCTTCCCTTTTTCCGTGCCCGTTTCGATTATGACGCCCCTCGCCTTTTTCTTCGGGTTTGCCTTCAGGTCGAGAATCTCCGCCTGGAGGAGAACCATCTCCAGGAGTTCATCCAGACCTTCCTTCTTCAGAGCCGATATGTGAGCGTAGAGGACGTCACCTCCCCACTCTTCAGGGATGAGCCCGTGTTCCGCCAGTTCGTTCTTCACACGGTCGGGATTGGCGTTTGGCTTGTCTATTTTGTTAATTGCAACGACGATGGGGATGTTTGCGGCCCTGGCGTGGTCGATTGCCTCGATTGTCTGAGGCATAACTCCGTCGTCTGCCGCGACCACGAGAATGACGATGTCCGCCGCTTTCCCGCCCCGGGCCCGCATCTGCGTGAATGCCTCGTGCCCCGGCGTGTCGATGAAGGTGATTTTCTTCCCGTTGACCTCGACCTCAGAGGCGCCCACCGACTGAGTAATTCCCCCGGCTTCTCCTTCCGCCACGTTTGTCTTCCTGATTGCGTCGAGGAGCGTCGTCTTGCCGTGGTCGACGTGCCCCATAACCGTCACGATGGGCGGACGAGGGACGAGGTCCTCTTCCCGGTCTTCTGTTTCCTCGAAGAGCTTCTCATATTCGGGCGCCACGTTTTCCACCCTGTATCCGAAATCCTCCGCAACGAGAGCTGCCGTTTCGGCATCGACCGGGTCGGTTGCCTCCACCTGGACTCCCAGGTCGCGGAATTTCTTCATCAACTCCACGACCTTAACACCCATCGTCCTCGAAAGTTCCATGACGGAGATTTTCTCTTCCACCTTTATGACCTTCTTCCTTTCCTTTGGCGGAAGAGTGGCCGGCCCCTTTTTCTCCCTTTCCACCACTTTCCGCCTGCGGGGGTACCGACCGGGCTCGAAGACCCTCTCCACCACTTCGCCCTTCTTTTCTTCCTCTGGCTTTTCCGCCTCTTCCTTTATCTCCTCTTCTTCGATGAGTTCTTCCAGGGCCTTCTTCTTCAGCACGCCCTTGTGGGCTTTCTTCTCCGGCTTCGGCTTTTTCTTCGCCTTCTTTCTCTCTTCTATGTCGACAACCTTTGCTGTGGCCACCGGCTGAGAAACGGCGGGTTCCTCCTTTTCCGCTTCCTCCTTCACCGAGGCGCCTGTGAGTGTTTCCTTCGTGATCTGTACCTTTGCAACTTCCTCTTCTTCAGGGGAAAGGGCAGGTTTCTTCACGGAGATGGCCTTCTTAGCCTTCTTCTTCTCAACTGCCGGTGCCTCCTCCTTACCTCCCGCCTCTTCAACGGCAGGCGGGGCGGTTTCCTCTTTCGCCACCTTTTCTTCCCGGGCCACACCTTCCTCTGAAATCTCTTTTGCCGGTTCCTCGGCTGCCCCCTCCCCAGCGGGAGCCTCCTCCTTCTGGACCCGTCTCCTCTTTTTCAGAACGAAGGTTTTGTGTTTCCTGATGACGGTGCCGTCTTCCTTCTTTATGACTTTCGCCTCAGACCCCTTATCCTTCTCCCGGATGACATGGTCCCTCAATTTATTGGCAATGTCCTCTTCGACCCCGCTCGCCGGCTTCAGGTTGTACAGTCCGAACTTCTCCTCGAGAATCTGGATGAGATATGCATTTTTCACATCCAGTTCCTTCGCGAGGTCTCGAACCCTGATTTTCGCCATCAGGAACCCCCTTCTCTCTCTGTAAGTCTTTTCCCGTCCTCTCCGCCAGCGTGACGCTTCGCATCGGCCAGCGCTTCGAGGACCGCATCCAGAGGGATGCCTCTTATCTGCTTCACCTTTTTTTTCCTCGCCCTCTTTTCGAGGTCTCCGAGGCACTTCGGGTCGGGGCAAGAGTAGATTCCCCTTCCCTCGATCTTCTGCCTCTCGTCGAAGAGGATTCTCCCTTCCTTTCTTTTAATTGCGAAACGAAGGAGCTTCCCCTTCTCTTTCTTCGCTCCACAACCGGCACAGGACCTTTCAGGCACGTGCCGTTTCTTCACCCTTCCTCCTTCTCCGTCTCTCCCCCTTCCTCTGTCTGAGAAGTTTCTGCGGGAGCATCACCTTCCCCCTCTTCTCCACCCTCCGACGAACTTTCCTCGGTCTCTTCGGGCTGGAGAACTTCCTCAGTTTCGGCAGAAGCCAGCGCCTCTTCCCGCGATTCTCCTTCCGCTTCGAGCGTCTCAGAAGGCTCTCCGGTTTCCTCCACCTCAGCGGTTTCATCCTGAGTATTCAGGTGCTCCTCTCCCTGAGAGGCCTCCTCAGTGGAGGGTTCAGTCTCTGCAACTTCGCTCTCCTCTGCCGGAGCCTCCTCATCTGGAGCGTCGCTGCTCTTCTTTATCCCGCTGAAAAGGGCTTCTGCCATCTTCAGAGCTTCTTCCGCTCTGCCCTCTTCTCTCACGTTGATTTCCCACCCGATCAATTTCGACGCCAGCTTCACGTTCTGGCCCCTTCTCCCGATCGCTATCTGGAGCTGGTCAGGCGGCACGATAACTTCCATCGTCTTCTCCGACTCGTTCACGAGAACGCGGATGATTTCAGCCGGAGAGAGGGCGTTGCAGGCGAACTTCGCCGGGTCTTCGTCCCACTGAACGATGTCGATTTTCTCCCCTTTCAGCTCTTCCACCACCTTCTGGACGCGGGTGCCCCGAAGGCCGACGCACGCACCCACAGGGTCGACGTCCTTGTCCCGGGATTTCACCGCCACTTTCGTCCGGGAACCCGGTTCGCGGGCGATGGAAACGATGGAGACGATTCCCTCGTAAATTTCGGGAACTTCCATTTCGAAGAGCTTCATGACGAAACGGGGGTCCGTCCGCGAGAGGATTATCTCCGGCCCTCTCTGGGTGAGCTGGACGTCTTTCACGTAAGCCCGGAGCCTGTCTCCCTGGCGATACCTCTCCTTCTTCACCTGTTCCCTGTAGGGCATGATGGCCTCTGTTCGCCCGAGGTCGATAATCATGTATTCCCTTTCCACTCGCTGGACGATTCCGTTGACGATATCCCCCTTCTTGTCCTTGAACTCTTCGTAGATAACTTCCCGCTCGGCGTCTCTTATCTTCTGAAATATGATCTGCTTCGCCGTCTGGGCTGCTATCCTCCCGAGCTCCTCCGTTTTAATCTGGAAGCCGAGGAGGTCTCCCACCTGCGCGTCAGGGTCATATTCCCTCGCCTCATCGATGCTCATTTCGAACTCCGGGTCCCTCACTTCGTCCACCACTTCTATCATCTTCAAGACCTGAAACTCCGACGTCTCCTCGTCGAACTCCACCTCGAATTCGTGGTCAACTCCGTACCTTTTCTTGGCAGCGTGGATGAGGGCCTCTCTGATGGCATCGATGATGACCTCCCGCTTGATTCCCTTTTCCTTGCCCAGATAATTGATTATCTGACTGAGGTCGGCTTTCATTTTTAACTCTCCCGCTCTTTTTTATTCATATACTACGAGATTTGCCTTTTTTATATTTTCATATTCGATAATAAACTCGTCTCCATCTTCTTCCACCCGGACCTCCCGGTCTGTCGCATCAAGGAGCACCCCCTTCACCCGCCTCTTTCCACCGACGGGTGCCTCGAGTCGGATAAGAACTCTTTGACCCGTAACCCTCCGAAAATGCTCCGGTTTCCTCAAAACCCTGTTGACGCCAGGGGAGGAAACCTCCAGCGTGTACCGGGTGGGAATGGGGTCCTCCACGTCGAAAACGGTCCCCAGGAGGCGGCTGAAGGAAACGCAGTCCCCCATCGTAACGCCGCCTTCCCTGTCAATGTAGACGCGCACGATGTAATTTCCCGGCGCCCCGACGACTTCCACGTCCACGAGCTCGTATCCCTCCTGCTGTGCCAGAGGTTCCGTTATTTTCCACACCTTTTCTCTCATCCGTTCGTCCGCACTCCCTGCGAGGAACATCAAAAAAAAAGTGGGCTTTTCGCCCACTTTCGAGAACTGATTAAATATTACACCTTTTCCCCCAGGATATCAAGAGGACATTTCCCCTATTTCAGGGATTCAGGACTCGACCTCGGCGAGGGACCCAACGTACTGGGAGAGAGATTCTATCCCTTCGTCCTCAAAGTATTTTTCCAAATCCTTCAGGATATTGAGCGCAGAGAGGGGGTTGACGAAATTTGCTGTCCCCACCTGAATAGCCGTGGCCCCTGCAAGGAAGAATTCGAGGGCGTCCCGGTACGTCATTATTCCCCCGATACCGATGACGGGAATTTTCACCTTTTTCGAAACCTGGTAAACCATCCTCAATGCCACCGGCTTGATGGCGGGACCGGAAAGCCCCCCCGTCGTGCTTCCCAGCACCGCCCTTTTCCTCTCCACGTCGATGACCATTCCCAGAAGGGTGTTGATGAGAGATACGGAATCGGCCCCGGCTTCCTCAACGGCCACGGCAATCTCCGTTATGTCCGTCACATTGGGAGAGAGCTTCACGATGAGGGTTTTTTCCGTCGCCTTTCGCACCGCCGAGACGACATTGTGCGCGAGGAGAGGGTTTGCCCCGAAGGCAATCCCTCCCTCCTTCACGTTGGGACAGGATATGTTCAGTTCAACAGCCTCCACCCCCTCGGCCTCGTCCAGAATGGCAGCAACGGATGCATACTCCTCCTCCGTCTTCCCGTAGACGTTCGCAATCACCGTTGCCCCCAGTTCTCTCAATCGGGGAAGGTAAGAGCGGACGAATTCCCGGACGCCAACGTTCTGAAGCCCGATGGCGTTGAGCATTCCCGAAGGAGTCTCGAAAATACGCGGGCCCGGATTCCCCGGCACGGGTTCGAGGGAGAGGCCCTTAACCGTTACCGCGCCGAGTTGAGATATGTCGTAAAAAACGGAAAACTCCAGTCCATAGCCGAAGGTTCCCGAAGCGGTGAACACGGGATTTTTGAACCTGCTCTTTCCTATCTGGACAGAAAGGTCAATCATAAATCTCCACCTCGCTGCTCCGGAAGATGGGTCCCTCCCTGCAGACCCTGACGCGGATGATTCCCTCCTCAGTCCTCCTGTCTACGACACACCCCAGGCAAACGCCGAAACCGCAGGCCATGTAATTCTCGAGAGAAAGGTAGGTTTCGATACCGAACCTCTCCGCCAGTTCCTGAACTTTCTTCAGCATCCGGGGAGGGCCACACGCGAAGAGGAGGGTCCTCTCCTTCTCCCCGACCTCCTCAAGCTCCCTCTCCAGGAAGTCGGTGACGATTCCCTTTTCTCCGAAACTCCCATCGTCGGTGGTGATGAGGAGGTGGTCCCGGTCTGCCTCCTCCACGTACCCGATTCGCGGAATTTCCCCGGCCGTCCTCGCCCCGAGGAGGACTCTCACATCCTTCCCGGAATCGACGAGGCTCCGGGCAACGGGAAGGACGGCGCTGAAACCGATTCCCCCACCTGCCAGGATGAACCTCTCCTTCCCCTCAGGCGGGGAAAAACCGTTTCCGAGAGGGCCGTTTACCTGGACCCTGTCCCCCTCCCTCAGACCCGAGAGAATCGACGTCCCCCGACCGACGACCTTGAAGACGAAAGAGAGAATCGGCCTTCCCTCTTCTTCCCTCCAGTTGTATATCGCAAATGGTCTCGGGAGAAGAGGGTCGAATCCCTTCCACCCCCTCACCATGATGAATTGACCCGGTTTGTAGTCGAGGACCTTCTCCGTCTCAACCTTCATGAGGTGACACTTCTCGGAGATGACTCTGTTCGAAACGACGGTGCCGGTAAAAAAGTCCACGTCACTCCCTCCGGAGAAACTTGGCCATCACGAGGGCGTCTTCCTTCGTGTCCGTATAATATCCCCTGCGCAGACCGAAAAACCTGTACCCCAGTTTTTTATAAAGAGATATGGCGGGTCTGTTGCTCTCCCTCACCTCCAGGTAGATGTAAGGAACTCTCTTTGCCCGCGCCACCTCCTCGCAATGTCTCATCAACGCTTCACCGATTCCCTGCCTCCGCCTTTCCGGGTCCACGGCGATGTTGAGAATGTGGCACTCGTCGTAGACGACCCAGAAGATGATGTACCCGACGACGCGTCCCGTTTCCTCGTCAACCGCCACGACGGGATGAGAGAAGTCGCGGTCCACCTCTTCGTGAAAAAGGTGCGCGCCCCACGGGGAGGTAAAACTTCTCTTTTCGATATCCATTACTCCGGGGACGTCCCCGTGTCTCATTCGGCGAAGGGAAATCCCTTTCACCATCGGACGAGCGCGGACGCCCAGGTAAAACCTGAACCGAAAGAAGCCAGGCAGACCAGGTCTCCCCGGGAAACTCTCCCCTCCTCGACACACTCGTCGAGAGCGATGGGAATCGATGCCGCCGTTGTGTTTCCGTACTTCTGAATATTGCTGAAAACCTTCTCTTCAGATAACCCCAGGTTTTTCGCCACAGCCTGACTGATGCGAAGGTTCGCCTGGTGAGGGATGAGAAGGTCCAGGTCCTCCAGAGCGTATCCGCACTCCTCCAGGGCCTCGGAAATGACTTCAGAAAACCTCTTCACCGCGTGGGTGAAGACGTATCTGCCGTTCATGTAGGGGAAGTGGCGGCGCTCTCTCAGCATCTCCTCGGATATTCTCGGGTTGCAGGCGCTCGATGGAGCCTCGCACCAGAGCTGCTTCGCGTACTTCCCTTCAGAATGAGTCCAGGTCCCCAGGATACCCTCCCCCGGGTCTGAAGGTCCGACGACGACCGCCCCTGCACCATCGCCAAATATGACGGTTACATCCCGCCCCTCTGTCGAGAAATCGAGACCCGTGCTGTGGACCTCTGCGCCGATGACGAGGACGTGGTCGTACCTCCCCACCTTCACGAGAGACTCCGCCACCTGAAGCGCGTAGATGAAACCCGAGCACTGGTTCCTCACGTCAAGGGCGCCCACCTCTCTCAGGCCGAGCATATCCTGGACGAGGACCCCGCACCCGGGGAAGAAGTAGTCGGGTGAGAGCGTCGCGAAAACGACGAAATCGACGTCTTCAGGCGAAAGACCGGCCTTTTCCAGTGCTTTTCTCGCGGCTTCCGCGCCCATGGTGGCGGACGATTCCCCTTCCTGGACGTAACGCCTTTCCTTTATCCCTGTCCTCTGCTGTATCCACTCGTCTGAGGTGTCCATGTAATTTTCCAGTTCCACGTTGGGCACCACCCTCGAGGGGAGGTATCTTCCCGTCCCGATTATCCTGGCACCTCTCATTTTTCACTCCCTTCTCCCCTATCAGGGGACGAACACGGCGGCCGCGATGACGGTGGTGTACTCGTTCTTCACGATTGCCGATTGAGTGACGTTGAAAGATTTGTAAATCTTCCCGCTTATTTTCCAGACTTCCTTCTTCTCGTCCCACGATTTATCTTCGTCGAACTCGATACCGAGGGTGGAAGCGAGCATGGCAGCCGCCATGTCCTCGGCGTAATCTCCGGCCACCTTCTCCGACTGTCCGAAGGCGTGATGTTCGCTCAGATACCCGTAAGAACTCCTGTCTGCGGGAATGGCGCATCCCACCGACGCGGCGATAAGCCTCCTCGGTTCGTCGCTCGTCAGCCGGGAGAGGACGACGAAGACAATCTGTCCCGGCTTGAGGAGTTTCAAGCCCTCGTTTTTTGAAATGATTTCACATCCGGGTGGAAAGATGCTCGACACGGAAACGAGGTTGAACTTCTCAATTCCCGCGTCCCTGAGAGCGAGTTCGAAAGACTGAAGTTCCTCTCTGTGCCGTCCAACCCCTTTCGTGAAGAACACCTTGGTGGGAACAAACATCACCGCATCCTCCGCTCGTCACTTTCCTCGTGAGTATGAGATGGCATATCCCATGAGCCGGTAGATGAGTTTCGCCGCGAAAAAGTCCGGGGCCACCATCCCGGGAATAGGGCTCAACTCCACCACGTCAAACCCGATGACTTCCTTTTTCCTGAAGACCTCGTGGAGAACCTCGAGACCCGTATACCAGTCGAGCCCGCCGGGCTCAGGCGTCCCCACGGCCGGCATCTCGCTCGGGTCAAAAAAGTCGAGGTCAATGGAAACGTACACCCTTTCTGTCAGGTTGGCGATGATGGCGTTGATGACGTCCTTCGTGTTGAACTTCAACTCGTGGGCGTAATAGGTCTTCAGGGCATTCCTCCGGATGAACCTGTCCTCTTCCTCCGAGAGGCTCCTCACCCCTGCCTGGACGAGAGGAAACCCCATGTCGAAAATCCTCCTCGTCGTGCAGGCGTGGTTCCACTTCGTCCCCAGATACTCGTCCCTCAGGTCTCCGTGCGCGTCGAGGACGAGCACCGAAAATTCCCCGTACTTCTCCCGAAGCGGCTGGAGAGCCCCCAGTGTCACGGTGTGCTCCCCTCCCAGGATAATGGGAAATTTCCCGGCCTTTACGGGACGCTCGACGGCCTTTTCGATATCCTTTATCATCGTCTCCACAGAGGAGAGATTTGCCTCGACGAAGGGGGCGGTGAAGATTCCCTCCCGGTAAGGCTCGAGCTTCATCTCGTCATCGAAAAGCTCGATATTTGCAGAGGCGTTGAGAATCGCCACGGGACCGTTGCGGGCCCCACTCACGTAGGTCGTCGTCGCGTCGTAGGGGACGGGAATCACGACGAATCTCGCCGTTTTCCAGGCGGAATACCTTTCCGGAATGGCTCCGAAATTGATGTGAAGTTCTTTCACTCCTTCCTCCTCTTCCTCCGCCGGAGAGCGCGAATTGAATATAACATAACATAGAAGGAAACGAGAGAAGCAACGGCGCCGGCTATGGACGTCCCGAGGAGCAGCGGCACTCCGTAAAACTTCAGGTAGTGGGTAAAAACCTTGAATGAAAAGTTGTGGAAGTCTGGAGGCGGGACCCTCCAGCCCATCAGGTATGCCCCCAGTTTGTACGACAGGTAGTAGATAAAGGGGACCGTATAGGGGTTGTTAACCCATGCGCCTGCAACGGTGGCGATTTTGTTCAGCCTGAGGAGAAAGGCGAAAACGAGGGCGAGTATCGTGTGCAGGGAGAAAAAGGGGGTGAAGCTGATGAAAACTCCGAGTGCAAAACCAAACGCTATTCTCCTTTCATCACCCTCCTGTTCCATTGTTTTTTTTATGTAATCCTTTAACTTTTGAAACCCCGCCATTTCTCATCTCTCACGATGGCGTCAGGTCCCTCAGGAAAAGCTTCCCTCTCCCTCGCCCACTTTCCCGGGGAGAAAAGAGGATGTCCACTCTATCACCCGCGGAAATCCCATCAGGGAGGAAAGAGGAAATCACGTCCTGGACGACCCCGTTCTGAGAAACCCTGAAGGAAGTATAATTCCTCTTCTTTTCGTAATTCACGATTTTTGCACCCCTCGCGAGAAAGAGAGGTTCCTGATTCCCCTCTCCGAAGGGAGCGAGAAGACTCACTTCAGAGAAAAACCTTTCCGTTAATTCATCCAGTGTTACCTCCCCGTCAATACAAATCTCTCTCTCCAGGTCTTCCCCCCGCACGATTCCCCGTGCCTCTTCTTCGAGGGCCCGGGCGAAACTCTCCAGGTTGCTCCTCCTCACGACGAGGCCCGCCGCCTGGGCATGTCCCCCATAGGTCTCAATCCACCTCTCGCACCGCTTCAAAAGCTCCATGATGTTGACCCCGGGGAGGCTTCTCGCCGAGCCCCTGGCTTCGGCCCCCTCGAGGGAGAAGATAATTGTCGGTCTCCCGTATCGCTCGAGAATTCGGGATGCCACGATACCGATTACTCCCGGATGCCACCCCTCCTGCCAGAGGACGATTGTCCTCCTGTCTTCCAGTTCAATTCTCTCCAGGGCTCTTTCAGCCTCCCTGAGAATCGCCCCCTCCACGCTCTGCCTTTCGGTGTTCTGTTCCGCCAGCAGTCTCGCCATCTCCATGGCCCGGAGGGGAGACTCCTCCACAAGGATGAGGGAGGAGAGAAAGGAGTTCCCCATCCGCCCCGCCGCGTTGAGCCGGGGGCCGAGGCGAAAACCGATGTCCACCTCGTCGAAATACTCCCTCCTCACCCCCGCCACGTCGAGGAGAGCGCTGACCCCGGGCCTCGGATTTCTCCTTATCTCCTCCAGACCATACCTGACGTAAATCCGGTTATCCCCGAGCAGGGGAACAATGTCCGCCACCGTCCCTATAGCGACGAGGTCAAGGTACCTGAGAAGGTTCGGTTCGCTTTTCCCCCTGAACAGCCCTCTCTCCCTCATCATCCTTCTCAGAACGCAGACGAGGACGAAGACGACTCCCACCCCCGCCAGGTCCCGCATCGGATAGGAACAGTCCGGCCTCTTTGGATTGAGAACGGCGTGTGCGGGGGGTATATCCCCCTTGACCGTGTGGTGGTCGGTGACGATGACGTCGAGCCCGTAAGAGGTGGCCTCTTCCACTTCATCGATGTCTGAAATACCGCAGTCCACGGTGACGACCAGGCTGACCCCCTTCTCCTTCGCACGCTTCAGGTGCTCCCTCTTCAGGCCGTACCCTTCCAGCATCCG
>RFHC01000073.1 GCA_003696505.1 Deltaproteobacteria bacterium | reverse complement strand
GTCTGAAATACCGCAGTCCACGGTGACGACCAGGCTGACCCCCTTCTCCTTCGCACGCTTCAGGTGCTCCCTCTTCAGGCCGTACCCTTCCAGCATCCGGTCGTTCTGGTGAATAGAGACGTCGAGGTCCGGAAAGACCTCTTTAAGAAAGAGGTAAAGGAGCGCTCCTCCCGTCGCGCCGTCTACGTCGTAATCCGCGTATATGAGGATTCTCTCTCCCCTTTCGCAGGCAGAAAGAATCCTTTCTGCCGCTTTCTCACCGTCTTTCAGGAGGAGCGGGTCAGAAAGGTTTCTGAGAGAGGGGGAGAGGAACGACTCCACCTCTTCCGGCCGGACGATTCCCCGATTCGCCAGGACCATCGCTGCCGGTCTCGTCAGGTTGTGGCGGCGGGCGAGGGCTTCGACTTCAGACGGGTCCGGCTCGAGGAGTTTCCAGGTCTTCCCCCCTCTCACCCTCATGCCGTATTACTTCTTCACGTGGACGAGTTTTTCCCCTCTCCAGACTACGACGAGGGGAGATGCCACGAAAACGGAAGAATAGGTCCCGACGATGATTCCGATGGCGAGAGCCAGTGCGAAATCCCTTATCACTTCGCCGCCGAGAACGAGGAGAGAAGCTACGGCAATGAATGTCGTGAGAGACGTGATAATCGTCCTGCTCAGCACTTCGTTGATGCTTCTGTTTGTCACCTCGCTGAAGGTCTTCCCCTTCCGGGCTCTCAGGTTTTCCCTGATGCGGTCGAAGACGACGACGGTGTCAGTGAGGGAATAACCTGCCAGGGTCAGAAGCGCCGTCACGATGAGCAGGTTAATCTCTTTCCCCAGAAGGGTGAAAACAGCAAGGACGGTGAGCACGTCGTGGAATGTGGCTATGGCAGCGGCCACCCCGAATTTGAACTCGAACCTCCAGGCTATGTAGAGAATGATGCCTATTGTTGAAATGAGAACGGCGATGAGCGCATCCCTCCTCAGCTTTTCGCCCACAGCCGGGCCAATCTCCGTGGCGGACTGGACCTCGAACTTCACGTCGCCGAGAGCCTTCTTAATCGTCTCCGATATTTTCCCCGCAACCATCTCTCCCTTGCCCGACTTCTGCCCCACCTTAATGAGGACGACGTTGGAGCCTGCGAAGTCCTGGATGTTCACATCCTTGAATCCCGCGCCTGAAAGAGCCTTCCTCAGAGTATCCACTTCCACGGGTTTCTCGAACTTCACCTGCACGGAGGTCCCGCCGGCAAAGTCGACCCCCAGGTTCGCCCTCCCTGTAAAGACGAGGAAGAGGGAGATAAACCCGCAGAGGATGAGGAATCCCGACAGGGAGAAGGAGAGTTTTTTCAGCCTCATGAAGTCTATGTTTGTGTCTCTGATTATTTCCATCCTTCAGGACCTCCTCATATGCTCAACTTCTGCATGGGGCGCCTGTAGTTGACATAGTCGAAGATGACCTTCGTCCCCACGAGAGAAGTGAACAGGTTGATGATGACGCCCAACGAGAGCGTAACGGCGAACCCTTTAATGGGACCGGTGCCGAACTGGAAGAGCACCGCCGCGGTTATGAGCGTGGTGATGTGAGAGTCGACGATGGTGAAGAAAGCCTTGTCGTATCCCGCGTCAATCGATGCCCGCACCGTCTTCCCCAGCCGGAGTTCTTCCCTGATGCGTTCAAAAATGAGGACGTTCGCGTCAACGGCCATACCTATCGTGAGGATGATACCGGCTATGCCGGGGAGTGTCAGGGTCGCGTCGAGAACGGCCATTGCAGCCAGCAGGTAGACCAGGTTGAGGAAAAGGGCGATGTCAGCGATGAACCCGGAGAACTTGTAGTAGACGATCATGAAGAGGACGACGAGAACAAGGCCGATAATCGACGCGCGGATTCCTTTCTCGATGCTGTCCCGTCCCAGCGACGGACCGATGGAGACGTTCTGTATGATGTTCACGGGAGCGGGGAGTGAACCGGCGCGGAGAACGATTGCCAGGTCAGATGCCTCTTCCGTCGTGAAGTTTCCCGTGATTTGAGCCTGCCCGCCCGAAATCCTCTCCTGAATGACGGGTGCCGAATAGACGGTGTTGTCGAGAACGATGGCGAGTCTCTTCTTCACGTTCTCCGCCGTTATCCTGTCGAATATCTTCGCGCCCAGGGAGTCGAAGGTGATGGAGACGTAGGGAGCACCGGTTCTGCTCTCGAAGTTTACTCTCGCCGTTTTGATGTGGTCCCCCGTGAGGAGAGTCTTCTTCTTCAGGAGAATGGGCCGCCTCGTCACCATCCCGGTCGTCCGGTCCACAATCTTCTGGTAGAGAATTTCCGACCCTTCCGGGACGTTCCCCGCCAGGGCGTCTTCCAGGCTGTGTTCCTCATCGACGAGTTTAAACTCGAGCAGCGCCGTTTTCCCGATAATGTCGATTGCTCTCTGTTTCTCCTTGATTCCGGGGAGCTGGACGACGATCCTGTCTTCCCCTTCCGCAACTATCTGGGGTTCTCTCACGCCAAACTGGTCTATCCTGTTCCTGATTGTCTCCACCGCCTGCTTGACGGCGTTTGTCCTGATGAAGTTCACCTCCCCGTCTTTCAGAGAAAGAACGAACTTCGCCTGGTCAGCCCTCACCTCCGAGAGCTGAACGTCGAGATTGCCGAATCTGTCGTTGAGTACCGTTTTCGCCCTCTCCACGAACTCTCCGGGAGGGATGACGATTTCGTAGGAGCGTCCGCTCACTTTCCTCACAGAGAGGACAGGTATCCCCTTCTCCCTGAGGGAAGCTCTTGCATCGTCGGCGTAGCGGGAGATCGTGTTCTCTATCGCCTTATCGAGGTCCACCTGGAGCCTCAGGAAGATTCCCCCCTGGAGGTCCAGACCCAGGTGAATTCTTCCGATTTTCTCCTTGAGGAATTCCGGTGCCTTTCCCGTGAGGCTCGGAACGATGACGAACACGGAAACCACCGTGAGCGCTATGATGAGAGACGCGCGCCACAATATGCTCCTCTTCATCTGTGTCGTCTCCTTTCAGCGTATCTCCTGAGGTGATTGAATTACTGAGTCTGAGCCGACTGTTCCCTGCTGTAGCCGGCAATAGCGTTGCGGCTCACCTTAATTCTCACGTTGTCCGCAACCTCGAGAGTGACCACGGTGTCGGTGAGGCCGGTTATCGTCCCGTGGATTCCTCCGTTTGTGACGACTCTGTCACCCTTCTTCAGGTTCCTGATGAACTCCTGGTGCCTCTTCACCTGCTTCTGCTGGGGCCTGATGAGGAGGAAGTAAAAAATGACGAACATCAATACGAGGGGGATGAGACCGATTAAACCCTGGGACCCTCCTCCCCCTTTCTGCCCTGCGGCGTATGCCAGGGTCTCGAAAAACATTTCACACCTCCGTTTGAGTCATCCGTTGTCGTCGCTTCCGTATAAACTGGAAAATTCTTTCACAAACTCAGGGAAATTTCCATTCCTAATTGATTCCCTCACCCTTTCCATAAACCGGGAGAAGAAGTAAAGGTTGTGATACGTGTTCAACCTGGCGGCGAGAATCTCACGGTTCACGTAAAGATACCTCAGGTAGGCGCGAGTGTAATTCCTGCACGTGTAACAGTCACAGTCCGGGTCGGGGGGACCATCATCCTCCCGGTACCTGGAATTCCTGATGACGATAGGACCTCTCCATGTGAAAAGCATCCCGTTCCTCGCGTTCCTCGTAGGGACGACGCAGTCGAAGATGTCGATACCGCAGGAAACGGCGTGAAGGATATCCTCGGGAAGCCCCACCCCCATCAGGTATCTCACCCTGTCGCGGGGAAGGAGAGGGGAGGTGAACTCCACCATCTCATACATCGTCTCCTTATCCTCTCCGACAGAGAGCCCTCCGATTGCATACCCGTCAAACCCGTTCTCAACGGTCTTTTCAGCGGAAATCTTCCTCCATTTCCGGGACATCCCTCCCTGAACAATTCCGAAGAGGGCACGCCCCTCTCCGGGATGATTCTCGAGGCACACCTTCCCCCACAGGGCAGAGAGCTCAACTCCCTCACGAACCTCATCCTCGTCAGCGGGGTAAGGGACGCAAACATCGAGCTGCATCGTTATATCCGCACCGAGGCTTCTCTGTATCTCCATCGCCAGTTTGGGGGTGAGAAAGAACATCCTGCCGTCGATGTGGGAGCGAAACTCCACGCCCTCCTCCCTCACCTTCCTCAGGGGAGCGAGACTGTAAACCTGGAAACCACCGCTGTCGGTGAGGATAACCCTCTTCCAGTTCATGAACCGGTGAAGTCCGCCGAGCCTTTCGATGAGTTCATGGCCGGGGCGGAGAAAAAGGTGATAGGTGTTGGCGAGAATGCAGGAGTAGCCCATCTCTTCCAGTTCTTCCGGGGTCATCGCCTTGACGGTTGCGTAGGTCCCGACGGGCATAAAGGCTGGTGTCTCAACCTCCCCGTGAGGGGTCGAAATAATTCCCGTCCGGGCATCCGTCCTCCCGTCCTCTGCTGTCACCGTGAAACGAAACTTCATCCCTTCACCTGATGAACATGGCATCGCCGTAAGAGAAAAAACGGTACCTCTCTCTGATGGCTGTCTCGTAACATCTCATCGTCTCGTCTACCCCCGCAAAGGCCATAACAAGCGCCAGCAGACTGCTCCTGGGAAGGTGAAAGTTCGTGATGAGGGCGTCGACGAAACCGAAGCGGTAACCCGGATATATGAACAACCGGGTTTCGCCTTCGAGTGAGTTTACCACTTCCGTCCCGCGGAAGACAGTTTCCAGGACCCGGACAACGGTGGTCCCAACGGCGACAATTCTTTTTCCCTTTTCCTTTGCCTCGATGAGGGAGGCGGCTGACTCTTCCGATACTGCGTATTTCTCAGGGTGAATGTCGTGGTCCTCCACCCTCTCCGTCTTGATAGGAGCGAAAGTGCCGTATCCGACGTTCAGAGTCACCCTGACGATTTCCACTCCCTTCCTGTTCAGAGCTCCCAGAAGTTCCTCCGTAAAGTGGAGGCCTGCTGTTGGAGCTGCCACGGAACCCCTCTTTTCGGCGAACACGGTCTGATATCTCTCGCCATCCACCTCCTCCGCCTCTCTCCTGATGTATGGAGGAAGAGGAACGAGCCCTATTTCGTCGAGGACGTCGAATATGTCTCCCGCCGTCTCCGCATCAACGAGCCATGAACCGGGCCCCGTCCTCCTGACGAACCTCACCCTCAGCTTATCCGATACCTTATATTCGGCCCCCTCTCTCATCCTCCCCGCCGGTCGGACGAGACACTCCCAGAGAGTTCCCTCCACCTGATGGAGGAAAAAAACCTCCACCCGACCCCCCGTCGGCTTCCGAAAGAGGACGCGGGCTCTTATAACCCGCGTGTCGTTCAGGACCAGGAGGTCGTTCTCGGTCAATTCGTCGACTATATCCCTGAAAAGCCGGTGGCGAATCTCTCCGGTCTTCCTCTCGAAAACGAGGAGGCGCGACTCGTCCCTCCGCGGGGACGGGTACTGCGCGATGAGTTCTTCCGGCAGGTGGTAGTCGAGAATTTTCGTATCCATACCTTAAAAATTTAATAGAGCTTCTCGAGCCTGACCCGATTCCCGTAATAATAGCGGAGAATTTCCCGGTAACCTGCCCCTTCCTCCGCCATACCCTCAGCGCCGTATTGACAGAGGCCGACGCCGTGCCCGAACCCCTTCCCGTCAAAACGGACGGAACCATTATTCACCGTCACGCGGAAGAGGAGGGACCGGATTTTTTCCAGACCGAGCCTTCGCCTTATCCTCCGGGCAGGTATATCCCAGGTCCCTTTCTCCGTTCTCACTTCAACGCTCCTCGCCCTTCCCGAACCGCTCCTGCCGGTTATCTCAACGTCAAGGAGAGTCCTTCCCCGAACCCCCTCTCCCCGGAGACGTCTGAGAAATTCCTCTCTCTCAACCTCGAAGGTCCACCTGTATCGTGGGGATATGGTACAGAAACCGCACTCGACTGACCGCAGATAGGGAATGTCCCTTCCCCAGAGCGCCCTCGCACTCTCGGTCCTTCCACCGCAGGTAGAATGGTAGACGGCCAGGGCGGGCCTCCCCCGAAAAGTGAGGACCTCTCCTCTCGTCTCATTTACTGCCTCAGCAATCGAGGATTCGACTTTTCTCTCCCCCCGGAAGAGCTGGTGGAACGTGTCCCCGCTCAGATCATACGGTTCTCCTCTCCTCCTCTCCTTCATGGAGAGGGCGTAACTCCTCGCAGCGACGGCAATCGCCTTCAGAGCCTCAATTTTGAACCGCCCCGGCGCCTCGTGCACGAGGACGAGGGATACGTACCTTTCCAGGGGAACGAGGTTGACGATTCCCACCCGTCCCCCCACAGCCACGAGGTAGAGGGGAGGAGAGTAGGAGTCGCCGTCTATCGTGACGGGGGAATCACCTTCGATTCTGACGAGAGGTTCAACTTTCCCCTCCACTACCAGCACGTCCCCTCGCGCGTTCACCGTCACGGGATTTCCCGGTGGGGACACTGGCCTTCCCCCGGCATCGAGAACCCGAACATTGCGGGGAATAACAGTGACTCGCTCGTATTCTCTGCTCACAAGGACCCGGATAACAGGCTCCTCAACCGGAGGCTTTACCCGTGCGGGGGGAGGAAGGGTCACCTTCCGGGAGGCGCAGGAAAAAACGAAAAACACCGAGAAGATGAGGAGAGGGGTGAAGAGCCTTCTCATGAGGCGAGGCCGATTTCCCTCATAATCTGTCTGAAAACGTCGGATGCGCCTCCCTGAACCCAGTGAACGTTCTCCCTCATGGAGAAATGAGTCGGTTCGGGATTTATCTCGATGAGGGGGACCCCCTGCTGGAGGGCGACCTCGGGAAGCTGGTTTGCGGGGGCAACAGTGGCAGACGTCCCGACGAGGAGGAAGAGGTCACACGAGGCGGAGAGTTCGAGGGAACGGCGGACGGCTTCATCAGGAATGGGCTCGCCGAAGAAAACGACGTCGGGCTTGAGAATCCTCCCGCAGGAACACTTTGGGGGTATTCCCTCCTCCACCTTTTCCAGAGAAGGGTAGCGAGCGTTGCAGCCGAGGCATATGAGATAATCGGCGCTCCCGTGAAACTCCACGACCACCTTGCTCCCCGCTTTCTGGTGGAGGCCGTCCACGTTTTGCGTGATTACCCCGGCGACGATTCCCTCTTCCTCCAGACGGGCGATGCTCACGTGAGCGTAGCTGGGCTCAGCGGAGACGATTGTGTCCATCATCTCAGCGAGCATCCTCCACACCTTCTCCGGGTCCAGAAGGAAGGCCTGGATGTGGGCGTACTCCATGGGGTCGTATTTTTCCCAGAGCCCCTGATATCCCCGAAATGCCGGGATACCCGATTCCACGGATATTCCCGCGCCTGTCAGGACTACTGCCCGGCGGGCATTTTTTACCAGGCCGGCAACTTCAGAGGGCTCTCGCTTCACGCCTCACCCCTGAAGGAAGGTCCCGAGTTTCAGCGCGAGCCCCATGT
>RFHC01000012.1 GCA_003696505.1 Deltaproteobacteria bacterium | reverse complement strand
CAGGGAGGTATCGTCTTGGCAAACATAAAATCGGCCATCAAGCGGCACAAGCAGAGCTTGAAGAGGAGAGCCCGCAACAGGGCGGTCAGGTCTCGCGTCAAGACCTTCATCAAAACCTTCCGGAGGGCCCTCGAGGAGGGAGACCTGCAGAAGGCGAAAGAGCTCTTCCCCGTCGTCATGAAAGAAGTCCACAAAGCCGCCTCAAAAGGTGTTATCCATAAGAACAATGCAGCCCGGAAAATATCACGTCTGGCCCGGCTCATAGAGAAAGCCGAAAAGCAAGCAGAAGCATCCTGAAGAGTGCCTCTTACCCCTCTTTCAGGAGCAATCCCCCCGCGTAGACGAGAAAATCGAGGACAACAGATTTCGAGGGGAGGGAGCTTTCTCTCTTGAGACGGAGTTCCGTCTCATGGAGATAGGACAGAAGCCTCTCTCCATCTTCTCCGGGGATGTACCCCTCGAGGAGGACACGGGGGAGGTACCACTTCACGGCACCGAAAAACCGGAGAACCTCGTTTTTCCCTTCATCCGCACCGAGAAGATAATTTGTCAGAGATGAGTAAGACCGCAGCGACCTTCGGGTGAGGAAACCCTTCAGTTCGTCGAAAACCTGTATTTCCCTCTCAAGGGTGTTCTCCAGGTCACCCCGTAGGGTGGTCTCGCTCTCCTCCCTGCACGTCTTCCTCGTGAGCACGAACCTCTCTATTTCTGTGAGAAATGACCTCGGGTCATCCGGGAGAGCGTGAGTGATGTATTCCTTCAAAACTTCAGGAAGTTCAACGCCCTCATTCGAGAGAATCTCTTCCATCTTTTTCTCGGCTTCCCGGCGGGCCATCTCATCATCAATAAAAACGGGGCTTACCCCTGCTTTCTCCCACCATTTCTTCCCTTTCCCTCTCTCCTCCCTTACCGTCACGATAACGGTCACCGTGAGTTTCGCCTTCCCTGGAGCAACCTCATCCCTGACAAAGTCCCTTATCTCGCCCTTCAGGTCCTCCAGGTCCGAAAACACAACGAAATCCCTCCCCCCGAAGAGAGATTGGGTGAAGAGGACTTCGGAAAGCCGGACCGGGTCATATTCATCGGTGACCAGGAGAACCTTTTCATTCTCGTCCAGGAGGGGGCGCCCCGCATACGTTCGATGAATGAGCCAGAAATATTTCCTGTAGGGCCCGGCGTAGAAGAAAAGAGTCACTCCTCCCCTCCATACCTTATTCGAGCACTTAAGTGCCGTATAAACCTTTCAGCGATGGATGAGAGAGCTGCGTCCATCGCCCTCTCCCGATTCGTCCTGGTGTAACTCGAGTCGGTGCCGGCGTAATAGGTGGACTTTCCCACGACGTGGTCTTCGAAGAAGACCTCACCCGTGTGGCGTGACACCACCCGGAGGGTAGCTTCGACTGTGAGGGAGTATTCCAGCCCGAAACGGTCCGGAGAAAAACCGACCGGCGATTCGTCAAACCGGGAAATCTTCCCCCGAACGATGTAATCTCCCCTCCCGTTCTCGAGGAGGCGATACCCCTCCCTCACGAAGTTTTCCCGCAGTTTCTCTCCCAGCGTGACGCTTCCCGCAGGAAGGGAGGTGGCATTCCTGAACCTTTCCACCTCTATCGACGCGTCCCCGGATATAACCCCCCCGGACAACCTTTCAACCCGATATCCGCACGCAATAACCGCGAAAGACAGGCACAGAACCAGGAAAAGGAGAGTCAGGAAACGACGATGCTCACGAGTTTTTTCGGGACGTATACCCACTTTTTGATCTCTTTCCCCCCGACGTACTCCTTCACGCGTCTGTCGGCGAGGACGGCCTCTTTCACCTCCTCCTCCCCGGCATCGGCGTCCATCTCGAGACGAGACCTGACCTTCCCGTTTATCTGAACGACGAGGAGAAACTTCTCGCTCGCCGCCAGCTCTTCGTAAAATTCCGGCCACGGCTGCAGGGACGCGTATCCCTCTTCCCCTATCATTTCCCAGAGTTCCTCGCAGACGTGCGGTATAAAGGGCGTCATGAGAAGGATGAGCGAACGGAATGCTTCTTTCAGGGCAGGAGTGACTCTCTCGCTTTCCCCATCCGGGATTTGAAGTTTGCTCAGGAAGTTGACAAATTCCATGGCAGCGGCGATTGCCGTGTTGAAGTGGAATCGGGTATCGATTTCACGCGTCACCCTCTTTATCGTCCTGTGCGTCCAGTGGCGAATTTCTCTGGCGAGACCTTCTCCTTCATCCTTCCCCGTCGATGGAGGAACTCCCCTCACCATCTCCCGGTAGCGGGCAACGAGGTTGAACATCCTGTTGATGAACCTGCTCGCGCCCTCCACTCCCTGGTCGGACCAGTCCAGGTCTTTTTCCGGCGGCGCGGCAAAGAGGGTAAAGAGCCTGGCCGTATCTGCCCCGTATTTCTGAATCAGATGCTCCGGGTCAACCACGTTACCCTTTGATTTCGACATCTTCGCCCCGTCCTTTATGACCATTCCCTGGGTGAGGAGATTGTCGAAGGGTTCGTCGATGGAGACGTATCCCAGGTCCCTGAGGACTTTCACGAAGAAGCGAGAGTAGAGGAGGTGCAGCACGGCGTGTTCGATGCCTCCGATGTACTGGTCCACGGGCATCCAGTAGTCTATTGACTCCCTGTCGAATGGGCCAGTTTCGCAGTGGGGACTGCAGTAACGGAGGAAGTACCACGACGATTCCACAAAAGTATCCATCGTGTCCGTCTCCCTCCGTGCCTTTCCTCCGCAGTCCGGGCAGGAGGTGTTGACGAACTCCTCTATCTTCGCCAGAGGCGACCCACCTTCGGGGTTTATCTCTTCCACTTCGGGCAGGAGGACGGGCAGTTCCTCTTCAGGAACGGGGACAGTTCCGCACTTTTCGCAGTAAACGACAGGGATGGGAGCTCCCCAGTACCTCTGCCGGGAAATCCCCCAGTCCCTCAACCGGTAGTTGACGGACCTCTTCCCCCACCCCTTCTCCTCAAGGTACCTGATAATGGCCTCCTTCCCTTCCTCGGAGGGAAGGCCCGTAAACTCTCCCGACTGAACCATTACCCCCGGGTCCTCGTAAGCTCTCTCCATGCTCTCAGGATGAAGTTCTTCCCCCTCCGGCTGAATGACCACAATAATGGGGAGACCGTATTTCCTGGCGAATTCGAAATCACGCTGGTCGTGAGCGGGAACAGCCATCACAGCACCCGTCCCGTATTCGTAGAGGACGAAGTTTGCCGCGAAGATGGGCATCCTCCTCCCCGTAAAGGGATTGATGCAGTATGCCCCCGTGAAGACCCCTTCTTTCTCAGCCTCCTCGCTCGTCCGGTAAAACCTGTCCTGGAGAAGGACGCGGTCGACGAACTTCTTCACCTCTTCTTCCTTCCCGAACCTTCTGGCGAGCTCGAGAGTGAGGGGATGCTCGGGAGCTATGCTCATGAAGGTGGCCCCGAAGACCGTGTCAGGTCTCGTCGTGAAGACCCGTATCTTTTCGTCGCTCCCTTCAAGAGGAAAATCTATCTCTGCTCCGGTGGATTTCCCTATCCAGTTCCTCTGCATGATGAGAACTTTCTCGGGCCATCCCTCCATCCTGTATGTGAAGTCGAGAAGCTCCTCTGCGTATTCCGTGATTTTCAGGAACCACTGTTCCATCTCCTTCGTCGTCACGTCGGAGTCACAGCGCCAGCACTTCCCCGCCTCCACCTGTTCGTTGGCGAGAACGGTTTGACAGGTGGGACACCAGTTCAGGAGGGCCTTCTTCCTGTACGCGAGCCCCTTCCTGAACATTTCGATGAAAAACTTCTGTTCCCACTTGTAATACTCGGGCGCGCACGTGGCGATTTCGCGGGTCCAGTCGTAACTGAACCCCATTCTCTTCAACTGCTTCCTCATGTACTCGATGTTCGAGTATGTCCATCGGGCAGGGTGCTCACCCTGCTGAATCGCCGCATTCTCAGCAGGAAGACCGAAAGCGTCCCACCCCATGGGGTGAAGGACGTTGTACCCCCTCATCATCTTGTATCGAGAAATAACATCTCCAATAGTGTAGTTCCTCACGTGTCCCATGTGAATTCGACCGGAGGGATAGGGAAACATCTCCAGGCAGTAGTATTTCGGTTTCGTCCTGTCCTCGGTCACCCGGAAAACTCCATCCTCCTCCCACTTTCTCTGCCACTTTTCCTCAATTTGCCACGGGTTGTATTTCACTTCTCCCCTCCGTAAATCGAAATGTCTTCACGCCTCATTGCGTCGAGGACGCCGTTGACGAACCCCCCCGACTCGTCAGTGCCGAACTTTTTCGCCAGTTCAACGGCCTCGTTGATGACGATGGGGTGGGGAATAACCTCTTCGGAATAGAAGAGTTCGTAGGTGCCTATCCGGAGGATATTCCTGTCCACGAGGGAAATCCTCTCAAATTTCCAGTTCCGGACGCACTTCGAAATCCTATTATCTATATCCTGCCTGTGCTTTTCAATTCCCCGAAGCGTCGAGAAAAAGTAACCCTCGTCCAGTTCCCCATCGAAGTTCTCGAGGAACAGTTTGCCTCCCTCCTCGAAAGAAAGGTCGAGGACGTCGCACATGTAAAGTGTCTGGAGGACCTTCTCCCTCGTCTTTCTCCTCACCTGACAGATACTCCTCTGTGAGAGTGGCGCCTTTCAGATTCCGGGGAAGTGATGTCTGAGATTTACACTTCTTTGAGAAGGTTTGCCATCTCGATGGCTGAAACCGCTGCCTCAAACCCCTTGTTCCCCATTTTGGTGCCCGCTCTTTCGATTGCCTGCTCGATTGTATCCGCCGTGATGACCCCGAAAGCCACGGGAATTTCCGATTCGAGAGAAACCTGCGCGAGACCTTTCGTTACTTCCGCGCTGATGTAATCGAAGTGAGGGGTCTGTCCCCTGATGAGCGCTCCCAGGCAGACAACGGCGTCGTAGCGGGAGGATGTGGCGATTTTCTTCGCCACGAGGGGAATCTCGAAAGAACCCGGGACCCGGTATATGGAGATGTCCCTTTCGTAGACGCCGTGCCTCTTCAAAGCATCGAGAGCCCCTTCAAGCAGCCTCTCGGTGATGAAATTGTTGAAACGGGAGACGACGATTCCCACCCGGAGTCCTTCACCAATCAGTTTCCCTTCGACGACCTTCACGTTTCTCCTCCTATTCGATACTGAGTATGTGCCCGAGCTTCTTCTTCTTCGTCTTCAGGTATCTCAAGTTCACGTCGTTCGGCTTCACCTCAATGGGGACCCTCTCGACGACGGTGAGGCCGTAGCCTTCGAGTCCGATAATTTTCTTCGGGTTGTTCGTGAGGAGGAGCAACTTCCTCACTCCAAGTTCGGCAAGTATCTGAGCCCCGATTCCGTAGTCCCTCAAATCGGGCTTGAATCCGAGCCGGATGTTCGCCTCTACCGTATCGAGCCCTCTGTCCTGAAGTTCATAGGCGCGAATCTTGTTGGCCAGGCCGATTCCCCTTCCCTCCTGACGCATGTAGAGAATCACCCCTCTCCCTGCTTCATTTATCATCCTCATGGCATTCTCGAGCTGTTCTCCGCAGTCGCACCTCAAAGAACCGAACACGTCTCCCGTCAGACACTCGGAGTGAACCCTGACGAGAATTGGCTCTTCCGGTTCAATCTCGCCTTTGACGAGGGCGAGGTGGACTTCCCCGTTGATTTCGTTTTTGTATGCCATCGCAGTAAATTCTCCGTATCTCGTCGGCAACCTTGTTTCCGATATCTTCGTGACGAGACGCTCCCTTCTCATCCGGTACTCGATAATCTTCTCGATGGTGATGATTTTCAGGCCGTGCCTCTCAGCAAACTTTTCCAGGTCCGGCATTCGCGCCATCGTCCCGTCGTCGTTCATGATTTCGCAGATGACGGCAGCAGGTTTCAGCCCCGCGAGGCGGGCCAGGTCAACGGACCCTTCCGTCTGTCCGGTCCTGACCAGGACTCCCCCCTTGCGGGCGATGAGGGGGAAAACGTGACCGGGCCTGACCAGGTCGTCTGGCGTCGTGTTGTCATCGATAGCAACGCGAATCGTCGTCGCTCTATCGTAGGCGGAAATTCCGGTGGTGACTCCCTTCCTGGCTTCGATAGAAACGGTAAATGCCGTCCCGTACGGCGACGTGTTGTCCTGGACCATTGGCTGAAGATTCAGCTTTTTCGCCCTCTCCTCCGTAATGGCGAGGCATATAAGTCCCCTTCCGTACTTTGCCATGAAGTTGATGGCCTCAGGGGTGACCATCTCCGCGGCAATCATGAGGTCTCCCTCGTTCTCCCTGTCTTCGTCGTCGACGAGGATGACCATCCTGCCGTTTCTTATTTCCTCGAGCGCTTCTTCCACCGTACAAACGGGCATTTCACTCCTCCGAAAGGTACCCCTCTTTTTTCAGCAGTTCCACGAGCGAATCCTCCCCATCTCGGGAGAGAAACTTTTCCACGTATTTCCCTATCACGTCCACCTCGATGTTCACTTCTTCACCTTTCCTCAGATACTGAAAAGTCGTGTTCTCGAATGTGTACGGGAGGACGGTTACCTCGAATCCTCCCGCGAAAAGCCGGCTCACCGTCAGGCTGACGCCGTTTACGGCAATGGAGCCTTTAAAGACAACATATTTCATTATATTACTCGCACAGGAGAAGGAAAACCGGCGAGACTCACCCTCCCTCACAGCGTCGATAAGGACCCCCGTCCCGTCCACGTGCCCGTAGACGAGATGCCCGCCCAACCTCCCCCCAACTTTCATCGCCCTCTCGAGGTTCACTCTCTTCCCCTGTGAAACATTCCTGAGGGTCGTCCGGGAAAGGGTTTCCCCGGAAACTTCCACGTCGAACCAGCCTTCCCCCTTCCCGACCACCGTGAGGCAGACACCGTCAACGGAAATGCTCTCACCCAGAGAGACTTCCTCCAGAGGGAAGGAAGTCTCTATCGTGAGGCGCAGGTCTTTCCCCCGGTATATGGCTTTCCTCACCGTCCCGACGTCTTCAATTATTCCCGTAAACACCATTCACTCCCAGTCCGGGCGCCCCTCTATGAGAAGGTCGTTTCCCAGTTTCCTGACCTGCCTGAGGTCAAATCTCACGTCCTCACCCACCCTCATTCCCGGCAGGAATTCAAAAGGAGAAATTCCCCGACATATTATCCGGGGCGCGATGAAAAAGTATACCCTGTCCACGAGTTTTTCCCTGAAGAAAAGGCTGAAAGGGTATCTTCCCCCTTCAACGAGAAGGGACGTGACTCCCTCTCCCTTCAAAATCTCGAGCATCCTCTTGGCTTTCATGTTCTTCTCGGGAATGACAACTGCCTCCCCCGGGAAGTTCACCCCAGCCCTGCGCCTACCCTGAATGACAATGGTCCCCCTCCCCGTTTCGCCGAAGACCTTCTCCTTCCCGGTGAGCACCCCATTCGGGTCGATAACGACTCTTCGAGGTTGCCTCCACCTTCCGGGAATTCTCACCGTGAGGAGTGGGTCATCTCTTTTCACCGTGCCCGCACCGACAACCACGGCGTCGTGATACGCTCTCAGTCGATGGGCGTGTCTGCGGGCGCTCTCCCCCGTTATCCACTTCGACCCTCCCTCGCTGTCTGCCATGAAACCGTCCACCGTAATCGCCACCTTGATAGATACGAACGGTCGTCCCTTCTCGTGGAATGTGAAGAAGGGCTCGTTTACCTCCCGAGCTTCCCCTTCAAGGACCCCTGTCACGACCTTGATGCCCTTCTCCTTGAGACGCCGGAAACCCTTTCCGGATACGAGGGGATTCGGATCCTCAACTGCAGCAACAACCTCGCTGATTCCGCATTCGATAATCTTCTCGACACAGGGAGGAGTCTTTCCCCAGTGGGAACACGGCTCCAGGGTCACGTAAAGGGTCGCGCCCTTCGCCCTCCTCCCGGCCTTCGAAAGAGCTTCCACCTCTGCGTGGGGACCGCCGAAAAAACGGTGATACCCCTCGGATACGACCTCCCCCCTCGAAACGACGAGCGCCCCCACCATCGGATTCGGGTTCACCTTCCCGAAACCTCGCCGCGCCAGGGAGAGGGCCCGTCTCATAAACCTTTCGTCGGGCGTTTCTCCCCCTTTCACCTCTTCTTCTCCGTCTTCTCGGGGGTTTCGTAGAGAGAACGAATCTCCTCAACAAACTGCGAAGCGTCCTTGAACTTTCGGTAGACCGAGGCAAACCGGACGTAGGCGACGTCGTCGAGTTTTTTCAGTTCCTCCATCACTTTTTCGCCGATGATATCCGTGGAAATTTCCTTCACTCCGAGGGAGAGAATCTCAGACTCGATTTTCTCCGTAATCTTTTCCAGAGTCTCATAGTCTATCCCCCTCTTTTTACACGCAAGGAGGAGACCGTTGAAAATCTTGTTCCGGTCGTAAGGGACTCTCCTCCCATCCCGCTTGACGATGATGGGGACGAGACCCTCAATCCTCTCGTATGTGGTGAATCTCCACCGGCAGGAGACGCACTCTCGCCTTCGCCTGATACTCCTCCCGTCACGACTCACCCGGGAGTCAATGACCCTGTCCTGAAGGTTCCCGCAGTTCGGGCAGCGCACCCTCTCACCTGCTCATCTGTATGTACTCTATCCCCGCTTCTTTCAGCATATCTTCCGTCAATTCGTCTGCGTAACCATCCAGGTAGATGATTTTTTTTATCCCCGCGTTGATGATCATCTTCGCGCAGATGATACAGGGGAGGTTCGTGCAGTAGAGAGTGGCATTTTTTATGGAAACACCGTGAAGGGCTGCCTGTATGATGGCGTTCTGCTCGGCGTGCAGACCCCTGCAGAGCTCGTGCATCTTCCCTGAAGGAACGTTCAGCTGTTCCCTGAGGCACCCGACTTCCGAACAGTGGCGGATTCCGCTCGGGACCCCGTTGTACCCCGTTGCGAGCACTCTCCTGTCCTTGACGATGACGGCGCCGACCTGCCTCCTCAAACAGGTCGACCTCCTGGAGGCGAGAATCGCCATCTCCATGAAATACGTGTCCCAGTCGGGGCGAGTGAGGACTCGGTGGGTCATCCCGCCTCAGGCCTCCTCCGTCATCATCTCGAGCCTGTTCGCGTAGAGGGGGAATTCGAGGCAGAGTGCCTTCACCTCTGCCCTGACCCTCTCGATGGTCTTCTCATTCTCGATGTCGTCGAGAACGTCGGCTATGAGGTTGCCGATTTTTTCCATCTCCTCTTCCCTCATCCCTCTCGTCGTGACGGCGGGAGTTCCGATTCGTATCCCGCTCGTAACGAAGGGACTCCTCGTCTCAAAGGGAATCGTGTTCTTGTTCACGGTTATTCCCGCCAGTTCAAGGGCCTTCTCCGCATCTTTCCCCGTGATATCCTTATCCCGAAGGTCCACGAGCATCAGGTGAGTATCCGTCCCTCCGGAGACGAGACGGTATCCCCTCTCCATCAGGGTCTTCGCCAGAGCCTTGGCATTCTTGACAATCTGACGCTGATACTCCCGGAAAGACTCGCTCTGCGCCTCCTTGAAGGCAACCGCCTTTGCCGCGATGATGTGCATGAAAGGGCCGCCCTGGATGCCCGGGAATATCGTGCTGTCTATCTTTTTCGCGAACTCTTCCCGGCACATAATCATTCCGCCACGGGGTCCTCTCAGGGTCTTGTGGGTTGTGGTCGTGACAAACTCACAGTGAGGGACGGGAGAGGGGTGAAGCCCCGCAGCGACGAGTCCCGCGATGTGGGCGATATCCGCCATCACCATGCATCCGGCTTCATCTGCGATTTCCCGGAAGATGCTGAAATCGATCGTTCTCGGGTAGGCGCTCGCACCAACGACGATTAACTTCGGCCTGTGCTTTTTCGCCAGGTCTCTCACCTGATCGAAATCGATGGTCTCCGTGTCCTGAGTCACGCCGTAGGGGACGACGTTAAAGAGTCTCCCGGAAAAGTTTACCGGTGAGCCATGCGTCAGGTGGCCACCGTGCGAGAGATTCATCCCGAGCATCGTGTCTCCCGGCTCCATGACGGCAAGATAAACCGCCATATTCGCCTGAGACCCGGAGTGAGCCTGCACGTTGACGTGGTCTGCCCCGAAGAGCTCTTTCGCCCTCTTTATCGCGAGAGATTCTGCAATGTCGACGAACTCGCATCCACCGTAATACCTCTTGCCCGGATATCCCTCTGCGTACTTGTTCGTCATGACCGACCCGCAGGCTTCGAGAACAGCCTCGCTGACGAAATTCTCAGAGGCAATCAGCTCGAGCCGGTATGCCTGCCTCTCCGTTTCTTTCTGGATCGCCTCCCAGATTTCAGGATCAACCTTTTTGAGGTACGACATCTTTTCCTCCTTCGCAGTTCCCCCGGTTTCTCTCCTCCAGTCTCTTAATCTTCTCCAGTCTTCGGCGGTGCCGCCCTCCCTCGAACTCTTCCTGGAGGAAGACGTCCAGGTATTTCCTCGCTTCCTCCGGGGTCATCGTCCTCCCTCCGAAGATGACCACGTTCGCGTCGTTGTGCATCCTGGCGTAACGTGCAGCGAACTCAGAGTAGAGGATTGCGGCCCTTATTCCGGGGACTTTGTTGGCGGTGATGCACATCCCTATCCCCGTCCCGCACACGAGGACTCCCAGGTCACCCTGTCCGCCGGCCACCCTCGACGCCACGGCTTCAGCGTAGTCCGGGTAATCAACCGAATCCTTCGTGTCGGGACCGACGTCCTCCACACGGAAACCTTTGGAGACCAGGTATTCTTTCAGGTTCTCCTTCAGGTCGTATCCAGCGTGGTCGCTTCCAACAATAACCCTGGGAGAGGTCATCTCACACCTTCCTGAAGGCGACAACCCCGTTGGTGCCGCCAAACCCGAAAGAATTCGACAGGGCCACCCTTATCTCCTTCTCCCGCGGCTGACCGGGGACGTAGTCCAGGTCACAGTCAGGGTCAGGATTCTCGAGGTTGATTGTGGGAGGAATAACCCCGTTTTTCAGGGCCAGGACAGTGAAGACAGCCTCAACTCCCCCGGCAGCGCCGAGAAGGTGCCCCGTCATCGACTTTGTGGAACTCACGGCGATTTTATAAGCGTAATCACCGAAGACGCTCTTTATCGCCATCGTTTCATACATGTCGTTGTACTTCGTAGAGGTACCGTGGGCGTTGATGTAATCCACTTCTTCTGGATTTATCTTCCCCGATTCGAGGGCGGCTTTCATGCACCGCGCCGCTCCCTCGCCTTCAGGGGCCGGAGCGGTGACGTGATACGCGTCGGCAGTTGCTCCGTATCCCACGACTTCCGCGTAAATTTTCGCTCCCCTCTTCTTCGCGAACTCATATTCTTCGAGAATGAGAATGCCCGCACCTTCACCCATCACGAAACCGTCCCGGTCCCTGTCGAACGGCCGGCTCGCTTTTTCGGGTTCGTCGTTTCTCGTGGAGAGGGCGCGCATCGCACAGAATCCTCCAAGCCCCAGAGGGGTAATCGTCGCCTCTGACCCGCCGGTGATGACGACGTCCGCATCCCCCCTCTGTATGGTCCTGAAGGCTTCTCCGATGGCGTGAGTTGAAGCTGCGCAGGCTGTCGTGATGGAGAGGTTTGGCCCCTTGGCCCCGTACTTCATCGAAATCTGCCCCGGAGCAAGGTTGACGATGAGCATCGGAATGAAGAAGGGGCTGATTCTCCGGGGACCGGACTTGAGAAATATCTCGTGGTACTTCTCAATCGTTTCCAGTCCTCCGAGACCTGCTCCCATGATGACGCCGACCCGGTCAGCAAACTCTTCTTTCACCTCCAGTCCGGCGTCCTCGATTGCCTCCTTCGCGGCAGCCAGGGCAAAGTGAATGAACCGGTCCATCTTCCTCACTTCGGACCGCTCGATGTAATCCTCCGGATTGAAGTCCTTCACCTCCCCGGCAATTCGTGTGGTGAAACCCGACGCGTCAAACCGGGTGATGTGAGATACTCCTGATTTCCCTTTCAGAGCGTTCTCCCATGACTCGCGCACACTGTTTCCAATCGGGGTCAAAAGCCCCAGCCCGGTCACGACAACCCGCCTCATTTTTCCTCCTGGAATTCGTTATTGATGCTGCTTGATGTACTCGACCGCGTCCTTGACTGTCTTTATCTTCTCCGTGTCTTCGTCAGGTATTTCGATACCGAATTCCTCCTCGATTGCCATCACGAGCTCAACCACGTCGAGAGAATCCGCGCCCAGGTCTTCCATGAAGGAAGCCTCAAGGGGAATCTCGTCCACTTCTTTCCCGAGCTGGTTTGCGATAATTTCCTTCACTTTGGCTTCTACTGACATTATTTCACCTCCCTGGAATATTTATCCACCACATTCACATATAAAGTCCGCCGTTGACGCGGATAACTTCGCCCGTGATATAGGAAGCTCCGTCAGACGCGAGGAAAAGGACCGCTCTCGCCACGTCTTCCGGCTCGCCGAACCGTCCCAGCGGAATGGAGGCGAGATACTCCTCTCGCACCTTTTCGGGAAGTGAGGCCGTCATGTCTGTCTCGATGAAACCGGGAGAAACGGCATTCACCGTAACCCCCCGTGAGGCGAGCTCTTTCGCCAGCGATTTGGTGAAACCGATAATTCCCGCCTTTGACGCCGAGTAAACCGACTGACCCGCGTTCCCCATCTCGCCCACGACGGAGGTAACGTTTATGATTCGTCCATACTTCTGTTTCATCATCTGCCTGGCAACAGCGCGAGAGCAGTTGAAAACCCCCTTGAGGTTCACCGAGACGACCCTGTCGAAGTCATCTCCCTTCAGCCTGACGATGAGGTTATCGATGGCAATGCCAGCGTTGTTTACGAGAATGTCGAGCCGCCCTTTCTCTTTCACGATTTTCTCGACGGCATCCCTGACCTCTGCCTCATCTGCCACGTTGAAACGGACGATTTCGCCGTCCCCGCCGCTTCCCTTCACTTCCTCGAGGGTCTCCCGGGCAGCATCTTCTGACGACGAGTAGTTGACGAAGACGAAAGCCCCCTCTGAGGCAAGAAGTCTGCAAACGGCCCGGCCAATTCCCCTCGAACCTCCCGTAACGAGAGCAATTTTCCCTTCCAGCTTCACCTCTCCCCCCTTTCAGAGAAGTCCTCTCACTCTTTCAAGGTCTTCAAGAGACCCGAAAGAGCCTACCTTCCATCGCTTCATCACCCTTCTCGCTATTCCCGTCAACACTTTCCCCGGTCCCACCTCGAGGAAAATGCCTTCTCCCCCCTTCATGAAATACTCCATCGTCTCTTCCCACCTGACTGGTGAGTATATCTGCCTCTCAAGATACTCTGCAACAACATCCTTTCCCGGATAGGGAGAGGCAGTCAGGTTGGCAACGACGGGAAACTGGAAGTCTCCGACTTTCATTTCCCGAAGATACGGGCTCAACTTTTCCGCCGCGCTCTTCATGAGAGAGCAGTGAAAGGGAGCGCTGACGGGAAGTTCCACCGCCCTCTTCGCACCCATCTCTTTGAGTACTCTCGCTGCCTCAAGAACGGGTCCTTTCTGCCCGGAAATGACGACCTGTCCGGCTCCGTTTACGTTCGCCACCTCCACTATCCCCTCGACCTTCTCCGTCACTTCCTTCACCTTCTCGAGGTCGAGTCCGATGATGGCGGCCATGGCACCCTCGCCGAGGGGAACAGCTTCCTGCATGAACTGACCCCTCTTTTTCAGGACAGAAACTGCTTCGCCAAACTCAAGCACGCCCGAAGCCACCAGCGCGGAATACTCGCCCAGGCTGTGCCCCGCCGAGAGAACAGGTTCGAGCCCGACCTCTTCCCGGAGAACCCGGTAAGAGGCAACGCTTACCGTAAAGATTGCAGGCTGCGTGTTCTCCGTCTTCTTCAGCTCTTCTTCCGGCCCCTCGAAGCAGAGCCTCGCCATGTCAACACCCGTCCGGTCCGAAGCTTCCTCGAAAAGTTCCCTGACGAAACCGTACCTTTCGTAGAGGTCCTTCCCCATTCCCACGTACTGTGACGCCTGCCCGGGAAAAACAACGTGAGCTTTCATCGTTTTCTCACCTCACATTCGAATCAGTGCACTTCCCCACGTTAAACCCGCCCCGAAGGCAGAGATGAGGAGAAGGTCGCCCTTTTTCAGGGCTCCCTCTTCCCACGCCTCGGACATGGCGATGGGGATGGAGGCCGCCGATGTGTTTCCGTACTTATGAAGATTGAGGTACGCCTTCCCGTCTGAAAGTCCGAGCCTCTTCGCGACTGCATCGATGATGCGCTTGTTTGCCTGGTGAGGGATGAAGAGGTCGATGTCGTCTATTGTCCGACCCGACTTTTCGAGAACTTCTCTCGTCACCTCGACGAGTCTCGTCACCGCGTTTTTGAAGGTTTCGTTCCCGTTCATCCTTATGTAGTGAAGTTTCTCATCTATCATCTCTTTGCTTATGGGGTAAACAGACCCTCCTCCCGGACAGTTGAGGAGTTCCCAGAGAGACCCATCGGAGTGGAGGGCTGTGCAGATGATTCCCTCTTCGTCAGGGACATCTTCCAGGACGACTGCCCCGGCACCATCTCCGAAGAGGACTGCAGTGCTCCGGTCATCGAAGTTGATGATTGTGGAGAGGAGTTCGGCTCCTGAAACGAGGACTTTCCTCGCAGCACCCGACTCTATCAGCCCTTTCGCAACGGTGAGGGAGTAGATAAAACCGCTGCATGCGGCGTTGAGGTCAAAGGCATATGCTCTCTGTGCCCCCAGTTTTTCCTGGAGGAAACACGCCGTGGATGGGAACTTCATGTCAGGCGTCAGGGTCGCGACGATGATGGCGTCAATCTCTTCAGGGCCGACACCGGCCATATCCATCGCTTTTCGCGATGCGCGGGCCGCATATTCTGAAGTTGCGCTCCCTTTCGGAGCGATCCTCCTCTCTTTTATTCCCGTCCTTTCGGTAATCCATTCGTCCGACGTGTCCATCATCTTCTCGAGGTCAAAGTTCGTGAGAACCCCGTCCGGGACGGCGTGCCCAATTCCCGTAATCTTAACGCTCATTTAAATCCTCCTCGATTACTGAGCTTCTCCCAGACT
>RFHC01000072.1 GCA_003696505.1 Deltaproteobacteria bacterium | reverse complement strand
TTCCAGGGCCAGTTCTTCCGGGATGGTCCGATAAACGATTCCGGTGAAAGATTTTTCCTTCCTCCCGCGCAGGAGTCGGAAAACGGCCCGGAGTTCGGATTCCTCGTCAGGGGCGGAAAGGACGAGGGAGGGTGTGTGTTCGAGGCCGCTCTCCGCGGATTTTTCTCCCGGGGAGAGGGCGATGATGTTCCCCGCGCAGAGGTTGAGGAGTCGGAGGAAAATGGGGCGACAGTAGGAGAGGGAGTCGGGGATGAGGGAGGAGGCGCGGGAGGTGTCATCGACGACGAAATGGCCTTCCTGACACCCCTCGAGTCTGACGGGGAAGTAAATCTCGTCGCAGAGCCCGGAAAGGACGAGCTTTTCCACGAGGAACCACTGGAGGGGAGTGAAATCGTAGAACCCGAAAATCCTCACGGAAAAATCGTATCCCGGGGCTTCGAAGCGGTCCACTGCTGACCGGACGAGAGCGCTCCTCGTGAGCAGACCTGCGCTTTTTAAGCGGAGTGAGTATTCCTCGAAGAGGGAGAGGAGGTCTGGAAGGCGTGACCCCGGCGGGAGGGGAATTTCCCTCCGGAGTTTCCGCGACTCCTCGACTCCTATTCGCGCTTCCTCGAAGGAATCGAAGAGGGAAAGGGCCGCTCTCACCGTCCCCTTTTTCCCCACAACCCCCCTCAGGGGACAGTCCCTCCCGTGCCGGTCCGCGTGTTCCTCGAGGAGGTGAGCCAGGAGGAGAGCTTTCACGGTGCCGTCTGCCACGGTGGGTGCTTCCCCCTGGATGGCGAGGATTTTCGCCGCGAAATCGAGGAGAGTGAGGAAGCGGACGTTGACGAGGGGGCGCATCGCCTTCTCCGCGAGAAGGCCTGTGAGGGCCTCTCCCACGAAGTTTGAGGGGACGAGCACCACCTGTTCTCCCCCGTTGCGCTCTCCGCTTTCCCGTATGATGCTCTCGATGAGGTATTCCTGGGTGAGGGAGAGCGGTCCGGCAACGAGCTTCGTCGGAAGGGGGGGAATGTCGGGACGGTCGTTTTGTATTTTCTTCCCCATGAGAATAAAATTTTACAGGCTATTTCCGCGGGAGGTAAGGTCCCTGGACAAGGAGCGGGTGAGAGAGGAATTTTCCCGGAGAGCTGACCTGTACGGAGTGAGTCCGGACCACGTGGAGGGAGCAGACCTCCGCTTCCTCGATCGGTACCTCTCCTCACGGGGAGTGGGGGAACGGGGCCTCGACGTCTCCACCGGAGCGGGACACACGGCGGGTGTCATCTCCCGCCACTGCCGTGTCGTCGTGGCCTTCGACATCTCCGAGGGAATGCTTCAGGAGGCGAGGGAGAGGTACGGCGGGGAGGGAATCTATTTCGTCCAGGGCGACGCGGAGAGCCTGCCCTTCCGGGATGGCGTCTTCGACGTCGTGACCTGCAGAATCGCCCCCCATCACTTTCCACAGGTGGAACGATTCGTCCGGGAGGTTCGCCGGGTTCTCACCCGGCGGGGCGTGGCGGTCATCGTGGACAGCACCGTCCCTCCTCTCGGGGACCTCGACGCCTTCATCAACAGGATGGAGAAACTCCGGGACCCCACCCACGTGCGCTCCCTCACCGTCTTCCAGTGGCGGAATCTTTTTTCGAGAGCTGGACTCCGCCTCCTGGAGGAGTGGACCTTCAGGAAAAGGCACGATTTCCCCTCCTGGCTCGACAGGACGAAGCCCTCACCCGGGGCGAGGGAGGAGGTGATTTCGATGCTGAAGGGAGCTCCGGAAGAGGTGAAGGAGTACCTCCGTCTCGAGTTCTCCCCGGCAGGGGAGGTCCTCGCCTACGAGGACGAGAAGACCCTCTTCGTCGTCGCCAGGGAGAAATCGTGAAACGGGTTCTCCTGTTTCTCGTCGCCGTGGCTCTCATCGGTGCTCCATCGTGGGGGAGGGTCCTCCCACCGGGAGCTTTTTTCCTCTCAGGGAAAGTCGTCCTCAGAGAGCCGCTGATTGTGCCGGAGGGGACGACCCTTTACGTGGCTCCCGGAACGAGGGTGTCGGTGGAGATTCCCGGAAACGGGGAGGAGATACAGGCCATCGTCGTGGCGGGGAAAATCGTCGTCGACGGTCGCCCCACGGCTCCCGTGGTGGTGACCGGCAGGAGGGGATGGGGGGAGATATACCTGGATGGGGCCGTTGCCGTGGTGGAGAACATGGTCGTGGAGAACCCCTTCTGGGGTTTCCACGTTCACGAAAGCACCGCCCTTTTCCGGCGGGTTGTCGTGAGAGGGGGAAAAGGGGGAATTCGGAGCAACGGGACGGGGATTTACGTGTACGACTCCGAATTTCTCGGGTGTGACATAGCTCTCAGGTACCTCAACGGGGGGCCTGTGGTGAGGCGGAGCAGAATTTCGGGCGTTCGCGTGGGCATTTTCTTTCGGGAAGGGGTATCTACAGCCCTTTTCCGTGAGAATGAGATAGGGGCAACCGAGTACCTGGTGCGCGTCGGGGATTTTGCAAGCGGGTACCTTGACGTGAGGGGAAACTACTGGGGAACGGCGGACCCGCGGATAATCGGGAAGATGATTTTTGACGGACGAGAAAAACCACTGACTGTCGATCACTTTTTCCCCCTCCTTACCTCTTCTCCTCTTAAAAGGGGAGCCTCTCTCTTGACGGACGGTCATCGCTGATATACTATTTTCAGCACCGCGGGTAGTCCGGTTTCGGGCCGGACGAAAGGGAACACGGTGAAAATCCGTGGCGGACCCGCCGCTGTGACCGGGGACGAAAGCCACAGGAGATGCCACTGCCCCTTTCGGGGTGGGAAGGCGTGGCGAGTAGGATGAACCGGGAGCCAGAAGACCTGCCCGCGGAGAAATAGCTCTCCCTTCCTCGCGGACCTGGGAAGGCGGGGCAGACGGTGGATGGAAAACGGCATCCCCGGACTTTTCCTTCAGGAGAGGTCCGGGGATTTTTTGTTGAAAAAAGAATCAAGGAGGAGTGGACGGATGGGACGTTCTCGCCTGTATCTGATTTTCCTTCTCTGTCTTTTCATCATGTTCGCCGGGTCATTCCCGCACGAAGCGGTGGGCGACGAGGTGGAGGAAGTCGTCGTCACGGCAACGAGGGTGGAGACGCCGGTTAAGGAGGTGGGGTCCTCTGTGACGGTTATTACGGGTGATGAGATGAAAAAGCACGGCGACCGGTATCTTGGAGACACCCTCAGAAGGGTTGCAGGAATTTCGGTAACCAGGTCTGGGGGACCGGGGACCCTGACGAGCGTTTATATGAGGGGATTGAAGTCGGGAAATGTTCTTGTTCTCGTCAACGGTGTTGAGGTGAATGACCCTTCCTCTATAAGTCGTGATTTTGATTTCGGCACGCTTACTGTAGAGGATGTGGAAAGAATAGAAATAATTCGAGGTCCCCAGAGCGTTCTTTACGGCTCAGATGCCGTTGGGGGAGTCATTAACATCATCACGAAGAAGGGGATAAAAGGGAGGGGTTACTCTCTCGGAGTTGAGTACGGATCTTTCGAGACCAGGTCCATTCAGGGGAGCGTGAGGGCAGGATGGAGTGACTCTCTCCTGGCTCTTACCTTTTCGAGTCACCATACAGGTGGGATTTCTGTGGCCAATGCAAGTAATGGCAACGATGAAAGAGACGGCTTCGGTAAGGAGTCAATCACTCTGAATGGAGAAACTGCGATAAATGAACATCTGAGGATCAATTTTTTTGGGAAGTATGAGGAAACTGAAACAGACCTCGATGACTACAATAATGCGACATTCCTATTCCAGGATGATCTTTTCTACACCCAGGACCTCGACCGCTTTACGGGGAAAGCGGAAGTATCGCTCGACATTTTTGAGGGGAGATTTGAGAATATTTTCGGGATTATGGGAACATCCACTCAGAGGAAGTTGTCAGATGATCCTGATTCGATAAACCCGGACTGGAAGCGGTTTTCTTACTGGGGGAAATGGAGGAGGGTATATTACCAGGGAAATTATTATCTCTCAGACCATCTTACACTCACAGGCGGAATCGAAGCAGAAGAGGAGAAGTTTTTCCAGGATGAGCAGGGCTCCGTATTTTTCAAAGAAAGCATTTCTGAAAAGGCAACAAGAACAGAAAGTTACTTCGCTCAGGTTCTCTATGCTTCTGATTTTATTTCCGGGGGAGCAGGAGCTCGAGTCGACAGCCACGACAGGTTTGGCGATGAATTGACATACAGGCTTCACGCTTCTGTGAATCTTGGAGAAACGGGTATTCTCCTGCGGGCTTCTTACGGAACTGGATTTAAGGCACCAACCCTCTTTCAGCTTTATTCAAAAAAATACGGAGACCCGAATCTGAAACCGGAGAAGACGAAAGGTTTTGATGCTGGCGTGGAAGGCGACTTTTTGGATGGAACTTTGTCGGGGAAATTCACGTGGTTTTACATTGACC
>RFHC01000071.1 GCA_003696505.1 Deltaproteobacteria bacterium | reverse complement strand
AGCTTCGGCACAGCAGGGGTCAATACCCGCTACACCTAGTTCTCATCGTTTACGGCGTGGACTACCAGGGTATCTAATCCTGTTTGCTCCCCACGCTTTCGTGTCTCAGCGTCAGTATCGGTCCAGGAGGCCGCTTTCGCCACTGGTGTTCCTCCCAATCTCTACGAATTTCACCTCTACACTGGGAATTCCGCCTCCCTCTCCCGTACTCAAGCCAAGCAGTATCGGATGCAATTCCTCGGTTGAGCCGAGGGCTTTCACATCCGACTTACCTGGCCGCCTACACACGCTTTACGCCCAGTGATTCCGAGCAACGCTCGCACCCTCCGTATTACCGCGGCTGCTGGCACGGAGTTAGCCGGTGCTTCCTCTGGTGGTACCGTCAAACAACCCGGGTTATCGCCGGGTTGCATTCGTCCCACCTGACAGGGTTTTACGACCCGAAGGCCTTCTTCACCCACGCGGCGTCGCTGCGTCAGGGTTTCCCCCATTGCGCAATATTCCTCACTGCTGCCTCCCGTAGGAGTCTGGGCCGTGTTTCAGTCCCAGTGTGGCTGGCCATCCTCTCAGACCAGCTACCCATCGTCGCCTTGGTAGGCCGTTACCCTACCAACTAGCTAATGGGCCGCGGGCCCATCTCCAGGCGACAGCGGAAACGAAGTTTCCGCCACCTTTTACCCCTGGTTCCGGAGAACCTGTGGTCTTATGGGGTATTAGCCACCCTTTCGAGTGGTTATCCCCCACCTGGAGGCAGGTTACCCACGTGTTACTCACCCGTTCGCCGCTCTACTCACCCCCCGAAGGGGGCTTTCGCGCTCGACTTGCATGTGTTAGGCACGCCGCCAGCGTTCGCTCTGAGCCAGGATCAAACTCTCCAGTTGAATCTGAGGAGTACCTTTAATCCCTGCGTCATTCACTGTTTAGTTTTCAAAGATCGTGTCCGTCGTGGCGAATTAACAATATACAAAAGGAATCCGACTCTGTCAATGTTTTTTTTTCGAGAGAGGATGAATTCCCTGACCCGCTACGAGAATATTATACGATAAAACTCCTTTTTTCCAACCCTTAATTTATATTCTCCTTTAGTTTCAATATGTTTGTTAACGTCCTTCACCTTTTCCCCGTTCACCTCGACACCCCCCTGCTGGAGGAGCCTTCGCGCCTTCGAGGTGGAGTTGAAGGAAGGGGATATTTCCGAAATCACCCGGGCGAGCCAGACCTTCTCCTCATTTACACTCAACTCGACAACAGGGGCATCATCTGGAAACTTTTTCTCAGAAAATTTCCGAACGAAGTCTTCTCTCGCCCTTTTTGCATCCTCAACGCCGTGAAACCTCCTGACGAGTTCTTCGGCAAGGTCCATCTTCACATCACGGGGATTTACCTTCCCCGACCGGACGTTCTCCTTAACCTTCTCCAGTTCTTCGAGGGAAATATCGCTGAGAAGTTCGTAGTACCGGAGCATCAGTTCGTCGGAAATTGACATCACCTTCCCGAACATCACCTCCGGGGGCTCGCTGATGCCGATGTAGTTTCCCAGAGACTTCGACATCTTCTGGACACCGTCTGTCCCCTCGAGAAGCGGAGTTGTCATGATTATCTGTGGCTTTTGCCCGTAATATCTCTGGAGGTCTCTTCCTACGAGGAGATTAAACTTCTGGTCCGTCCCTCCGAGCTCCACGTCGGCGCGAAGGGCCACTGAATCGTAACCCTGAAGAAGGGGATAGAGGAATTCGTGGATGTAAATCGGCTTCTCGCTGGTGAAACGGTTGTGAAAATCATCCCTCTCCAGCATACGGGCGACCGTCATCTGAGCGGCAATCCTGATGAATTCCTCGGGTTTCAGGGCGCTGAGCCACTCGCTGTTGAAACGGACCTCTGTCTTTTCCGGGTCGAGTATTTTGAATATCTGCTCCCGGTACGTCTCAGCGTTCTTGAGCACCTCCTCCCGGGAGAGGGGAGGTCTCGTCTCTGTTTTCCCCGTGGGGTCTCCAATCATTCCCGTGAAATCGCCGATAAGGAAGATAACCTGGTGCCCCTCATCCTGGAAGTGTTTCAGTTTCTGGATGAGCACCGTATGGCCCAGGTGAAGGTCCGGCGCGGTGGGGTCGAAACCCGCCTTGACCCTGAGGGGCCTTCCTTCTTTGCGTGCTTCCTCGAGCCTCTCCCTCAATTCCTCCTCTGAGATGACCTCCACAACTCCCCTCAGGAGTCTCTTCACCACATCGTCCATTTTTCCACCTCACCTGACGTCATATATTCTCTCCACAGACCTGCAGAGGCCCGTCTCTCCGTCGAGAGAAAGGACGACGGCGGAAAAAATCACCGGTCCCGATGCCACCTCGAATCTCACGGGCATGGAGAGGAGAAACCTCTGGAGAATCAGTTCCCTCTTCATGCCGATGACGGAATTGAGGGGTCCGCACATTCCCACGTCCGTGATGTATCCCGTCCCGCCCGGAAGAATGCGCTCATCCGCGGTTTGAACGTGAGTATGCGTTCCCACCACGGCAGAAACCCTTCCGTCCAGGTAGAAACCGAAAGCCTCCTTCTCAGAAGTCGCTTCGCCGTGGAAGTCGAGGATGGCGAAGTCTGCAGAATCCCTCATCCGTGTGACCATGTCGTCGGCGCCTCGAAAAGGACAGTCGTAATTCCCCATGAAAACTCGACCGATGAAGTTCGCCACGAGATATCGATAACCGCTTTTTCCCGTGTATATTCCAGCCCCCTTCCCCGGAGTACCCGGAGGAAAGTTAAAGGGCCTGAGGATTCTCTCGTTTTCCCCGACCAGCGCGACGCCTTCCTTCTTGTCCCAGACGTGATTTCCCGTCGTGATGACGTCCACGCCGAGGCTGAAGAGCTCCTCAACCACATCATTCGTGAGACCGAATCCACCGGCCGCATTTTCCCCGTTGGCGATGACCAGGTCGAAATCCTCACTCTGGAAGAGAGTAGCGAGGTTCTCCCTGACGGCACGTCTGCCCGGCTTCCCGACGATATCCCCGATAAAGAGGACCCTGACAACGCTCACCGGGCATACTCCACCGCTCGGGTCTCACGGATGACGGTGACCTTAATCTGGCCGGGATAGGAGAGTTCCTCTTCAACCTTCTTGGCGATGTCACGCGCGAGCATGAGCGCTGCCTCGTCGGTTATCTTCTCCGGCCTGACGATGACTCGAATTTCCCTTCCAGCCTGAATGGCGTATGCCTTGTCCACTCCCTTGAAGGAGGAGGCAATCTTCTCCAGGTCCTCGAGCCTGCGGAGGTAATTCTCCAGCATCTCCCTCCGCGCCCCGGGACGAGCCCCGGAGAGGGCATCCGCTGCCTGGATAATTATGGGAAGAATGTCGTGAGGTTCTTCATCCTCGTGGTGTGCAGCTATCGCGTGGACCACCCTGCTCGATTCTCCGTACTTCTTCGCCAGGTCCGCTCCGATGAGGGCGTGGGGACCTTCCACTTCATGGTCCACCGCTTTCCCGATGTCGTGAAGGAGCCCTGCCCTCTTCGCAACCTTCGGGTTGAGCCCGAGTTCAGAGGCGATGGCGCCAGAGAGAAATGCCACCTCCAGAGAATGGGCGTAAATGTTCTGCCCGTAACTCGTCCTGAACTTCAACTTTCCGATCAACTTGATCAGTTCAGGGTGCATGCTGTGGATTCCCAGGTCGAAGATGGCCTGCTCACCAGCCTCTTTTATCTGCTGTTCCACCTCTTTCGTCACCTTGTTCACAACTTCTTCGATGCGGGCAGGGTGAATTCTCCCGTCGGCAACGAGGCGCTCCAGAGCGATTCGAGCGATTTCTCTCCTCACAGGGTTGAAGCACGAAAGAATCACCGCCTCCGGCGTGTCGTCGATGATGAGGTCAACTCCCGTGAGAGCTTCGAAGGCGCGAATATTTCTCCCTTCCCTTCCGATGATTCTCCCTTTCATATCGTCGCTCGGAAGGGAGACGGCCGTCACGACCTTGTCAGAGACGTAGTCAGCGGCGTACTTCTGTATCGCAAGAGCGATAATCTTCTGAGCCTTCCTGTCCGCCTCCTCGCGAAACTCATCTTCGAGAGCCTTTATTCTCCTTGCCACGTCCATTTTCGCCTCTTCCTCGATTCTGCTCATCAGTTCAGCCTTTGCCTCTTCTGCGCTCATCCCGGCAACCCTCTCAAGCTCATCCATAACCTTTGCCGACTTCTCCTCGTAATCTTTAATGAGGGAATCGAGTTTCGCGCTCTTCGAGTCGAGCTCTTTCTCCTTCCTGTTGACTTCACTCTCCCTCTTGTCGACAACCTCGGTGCGCCGGTCGAGCATCTCCTCCTTCTGGATGAGGCGCCTCTCCAGTTTCTGAAGTTCCTCCTTCTTTCTCTGGGACTCCTTCTCGAAGTCGGAACGAACCTGGAGCATGTAATCTTTCGCCTGGAGCGAGGCTTCCTTGAGAATGCTCTCCGCTTCTCTTTTGGCCCTCGCGATGATATCTTCCGCCGTCTCCTCCGCTTTCTTCAGCCTTCCCTCAATGGCCTTCTTCCTCTGAAAGAAATAAATGGCGAGGAAAAGAAAGAGAAGCGCCAGAATTCCGAGAACAATTGTCAGTCCATTTTGAGTCGTCACCGCGAACCTCCGGACATGGAGTTTTTGAGTTCTCCATGCCAGCCCTTCTCGGTGAGTATGAGGTGCAGGGGGATGTCCCACTCGTCCACGGGAAAGGGGTCCACCTGCTGGAAAGAATAGGCAAACCCCACCGTCAAGTCCGGCTTCTTCGACGAGATGTACCGGTCGTAATACCCCTTACCGTAACCGATGCGGTAATTCCTCGCGTCGAAGGCGACGAGGGGAACGACGATGACGGACGGAATGTGGGATGCTTCCTCAGTGCGCCCGTCACTGGAGGGTTCGTAGATACCGTAAGTCCCCTTTTTCAAATCCTTCTCATCACTCACTCGAAAGAAGTCCATTTCATGGTTCCGGGATATTCTCGGGAAGAAGGTCTCGATTCCGTTCTGGAGGCAGAACTGGAACAGCTCGAGCGTGTCCACTTCGTTTCTGATGGGATAGTAGAGACCGAGAGAGGTTATCCCGGCTGGCAGGAGAAACTCATTGAGAAACTTCTCCGTTATGGAGAGGCTCAATCTCCTCCTCTCCTCCGGAGCAAGTTCATTTTCTCGAATATATAAAATACGCTTCCGCAGGGAAGCCTTAACCATTTGAAACTCCAAATCATTTTCTGGATGTGGGATGGACTTTTCGGGGAAAGTGGCGAAAAACGGGACTATCTGAGATCGGGTGAATCTATCTGAATCTCCGCTATTCCCCGGAATCCCACATCAACAAATCTATGTTAAAACGGCCTTGAAAAAGTCCCCCGCATGTGCCGTGCCTGCGATAGACGTTGAACCCTATCCCCAGATAGGTGGGCGCCCTGATAACGGCTTCCGGCTTCCCCGTGAGGGGCCTGCTCTCCACCGCCAGGGAGGGCTCCCGTTCAACGTGGTGTTGGGTCTAACTCTTCGTCAGACACGAACACCGCAGGGAACGCCGTTTATCCCTGTGATACCTTTACCCTCTCGTCGATGAGGGTCTTCAGTTTTTCCACCCTGACCTTTGTCTCTTCGAGCTCCTTCCTTGCCTTGAGAACTTCATCCGCCAGCGTCAGAGTCGTGAGGATGAGAAGTTCCACATTTCCCACGGACCTGTTTCCGTCCCTCAGCTTGTTGATGCACGAGGTGACGTATTCCGTAAGCGTCCTTACATACTCTTCGTCATTTTCCGTGGCTATCCTCAGTCTGTGACCGAGGACTGTGAGCTCGAAGACGTTTCGTCTCATGGAGACATTATACTATAGGGGTTTCATCCCTCAACAGCGTCAAGTTTCCTTAAAAGATTTTCTATCCTCCTTCTTATTTCGTCTTTCTCGCCCGATATGGACTCGATTCTCTGGCGGAGTTCAGAAAGTTCCCTATCCTTCTGGGCAACTTCTTCCCTCAACCGGGCGTTTTCGTTCTTCAGGTTCTCGATGTAATCGAGCATCCTCGTTATCTTCTGTTCCATCTCCTCGAAAATGTGCTCAGACATGGACACCCCCCTTTTTTCCCGTCAGTAGGCGTAGAGGTTCCCGTACGGCCTGTTCGTGACGGGAACGAGTTTCGTAAACTGCCCTTTCATAATTTCCTCGTAGTCGAACCCGAACTCCTCGCAGAACTCCTTTACCGACCTCTCAATAATGTTCCTGTCGGTTTCCTCGAGGGGGACGATTCCCACCTCTCTTCCAACCCGGTTCATGTCCGGCTCGCCTCTGAGGTAGATGACGCCCCCGTGCATGCCCGTCCCCAGGTAGTCGCCTGCAATGGGGCGGTCGTCCCCGTCCTCCGACAGTCCCAGAAGAATGAGGACCCCTCCGGCCATGTATTCGCCGAAGAAGTCACCCGCCTTCCCGCCGATAACCATGACGGGGATTTTATCCTTATACCCTTTCATGTGGATTCCAACACGATATCCCACGTCACCCTTGATAAATATTTTCCCGCCCCGCATTCCGTAACCGCACACGTCTCCAGCCCGTCCGTGGACGACTATCTTTCCGGAATTCATCGTGTTCCCCACGTTGTCCTGGGCGTTGTTTCTCACGATGACGGTGGGACCGTCCATGAAGGCTCCCAGGTCATTTCCCGGGACTCCGTCGATGATAATCGTCACCTCCCTGTCTATCCCGTCGGCAATGTAATACTGTCCGTTCACATTCTTCAGGTAAATTTCCGTGTACCCTTCTCTCACGGCCTGACGAATCTTCCTGTTCAGGTCTCTGTAATAAACACCCTTCGCGTCGATTTCTATTCTCATTGCGCCTCTCCTCAGTTTACTATTCCCTTCCCCATCCTGACGATGACGGGGTCTCCCGCTCTGGGGGCCCAGACCCTTTCCGGGTCGGGACAAATCTCCCTTATGGCTGCCTCTTCGCTCGCCATGTAGACGCAGTCGCCCTTGACTCCCACGACGAGGGGCCTCAGTTTCACCCTGTCGTTAAGTCCCACGAGTCCGTCCTTGAACGCAAAGAGTATGGCGAAGGGACCGTTCAGGAGGGCACTCCCGTAGACCATCCTGATAGCTCTGACAGCATCGCCGTTGGGGCTCGCGTCGATGTCCTTCCAGAACGGAGCCGCCAGAGCGGTGCAGGCGGAGCGGAGGTCGATTCCGAACTTCCTGATGAGGAGGTCAAGCAGGTACGCAACCACCTCCGTGTCCGTCAGGAGCGTGAGCTTGTACCCGTACATCTCCAGATATCTCTTGTTGATCCCGTAAGAGGAAATCTCCCCGTTGTGCACGATGGACCAGTCCAGGAGGGTGAAGGGATGTGCTCCCCCCCACCATCCCGGAGTGTTCGTCGGAAACCTGTTGTGCGCCGTCCAGATGTACGCCTCGTAATCTTCTATCCTGAAGAATTCAGCGATGTCCTTCGGAAAGCCGACTCCCTTGAAGACGCCCATGTTCTTCCCCGAGGAGAAGACGTAAGCTCCCTCGATGGAGCTGTTTATCCTCATGACGATGTTGACAACAATGTCGTCTTCGTCGAGCAATTGAAATTCTCGAGGAGCCTTCTCCCTTACCGGTTTCAGGAAGTAGCGGTAGAGAAGAGGTGCCACCTTGATGTTCTCCGTTGGTCGTGTGGGGATCTCCTCGGCGTGTTCGATTTCCGTCACCGACTCCAGGAGGTCCTCTGTCTGGTCCTTCGCCGCCACACTGTCAAACATGATGTGGAAAGCGTAGTAATCTTTGAAATCCGGGTATATTCCGTATGCCGCGTACCCCGCACCGAGGCCGTTTCCCCTGTCCGTCTGGAGGACGATAGAGCGCACAATCTGCTCTCCCGGAATCATCCTGCCCGACGTGCTGATGATCCCAGACAGTCCGCACCCGGAAATGTCCTTGGTGAAGAGGTGGTTCATGGCTGCGCCCCCGAAAATTTAGTGAATTGTTAGGATATCCATTCTCATCTTATCATGTCAATAGACGACTACTCTTTCTCGGTGAAATCCACTACCAGGTAGGCGATGCCCGCGGACACCGTCACGATTCTCCTGAGGGACGAGAGAATATCCAGGTGGATGGAGCTCGTTTCGAGGGATTCCTTCATCCCCTGGTTGAGGCGGCGGATATGCGCGTTTTTCAACTCCTTTTCCAGCAAGCTCAGGTCTTTCTTCCTCCCGATGACACGCTGCGCCGTATCCCTGTCCATCCTCATGAAGGCGAGGATGGCCTCGTCGAACATCTCCACGACGCGCCTGTGATACATGAGGATTTCCTTCTCTCCTTCGCGGGAAAACTCGAGTCCGTTCAATATTTTGTTCCTCAACTGCTCGCAGAGCCCTTTGTCGACAATGTCGGCCATGTGCTCCAGATTGCTCAAAACCGAAATGAAGACGACGCTCATCTTCCCCACATCACTCTCGGAGTCGACCCTCTCGTGTGTCGCGAGGAACCTCTTTATCTCCCTGTCGAGGAAATCGACGAGGTCGTCCCGCCTTGCCACCTCATCGAGGAGGTCAGCGTTGTTCGTCCGGATAACCTCTCCCACGTCGACGAGCATGCTCCGGACGACGTCAGCCATCCGGAGAATTTCCCTCATAAGCTGCGCAACCCCCACGGAAGGAGACGAGGAAAATGACGCATCCAGGAACTTGAGGCGGAATTCATCCTCTTCCTCCGCCTCGGGAATCCTCTTCTCGAGCACTGCAGCAACAGGGTTGATGAAGGGGAGGAAGAGAAGAGATATCGTCAAGTTAAACAGCGTGTGCATGTTCGCCACCATGTGTGCCTGGTCGAAGGATACGCGTGCGAGGAGGTCGGGGAAGTAGGGGAGGAAGGGGAAAAAGAGGAGAGCTCCTGCAACTTTGAAGAAGAGGTGTCCCCAGGCGATTCTCATCCCCCGCTGTCCGCTTCCGATGGCAGAGAGGAAAGCGATGACGGTTGAACCGACGTTTGCCCCCAGAACAGCGGGAAAGGTGGCGTGGACGGAGACGAGTCCCTTCACGGAAAAACCGATCATCAGAGCGAGAACTGCCGTTGACGATTGAAATACCACGGCAAAAATGAGTCCGCCGACGAAGCAGATAAGAGGAGCCCTGTCGAGGCCCCTTAAAATTTCGACGAGCCCGGGAATCTCCCGCACCGAGCCGGAAAGGGAAGTGACGATGTAAATCGCGAAGAGGATAAAACCGAAACCGAGAACCCCCTGGCCCACCCCTCGCATTTTCGACGTCTTCCCGAAAAGGTAGAAGGGAGCACCCACAGCGATGACGAGGAATGAGATGGAGGCGATGCGGAAGGATATGAGCTGGACGATTATCGTCGCGCCCAGGTCAGCGCCGAGGACGACAGCGAGAGACGCAGGAAGCGAAATGGGGTTCATAACGGAGAGGGAAAGGAGGAGAGCAACAGTCGCGCCGGAGGACTGGAGGACGACGGTGGTAAAAAAACCCGCCACGTAGGAAGGGAAAGGCCTTCCCGAAAGCCTCTTCAGTTCCGCGCGAATTCTCTCGCCGAAGGCACCCTCGAAGCCTCTACCGGCAAACCTCACGCCGAGGAGGATGAAGGCGACGGCTCCGAGGAACTGTATGAGGAGAAAATCACTCATCCAGGAAGAGCGCCTCCGCGAATGGTCGTGCCCGAAACTCTCTCAGGTCTTCAACGCCTTCTCCAACTCCAACAAACCGGACGGGAATTTTCAATTCCCTGCTTATGGCGAGGATGATTCCCCCTTTTGCCGTCCCGTCAAGTTTCGTCACGGCAATTCCTGTCACCCCCAGCTCTTCGTGGAAGACACGGGCCTGTGAAAGCCCGTTCAACCCTGTCGTCGCGTCGATGACGAGGAGCACTTCGGAAGGGGCGTGGGGAACCTCTTTGCCCACCACCCTCTTCACTTTTTTCAGCTCCTCCATCAGGTTCTTCTTCGTGTGGAGACGTCCCGCCGTGTCGATGATGACCACGTCTATTCCACGAGCCCTGGCTGCTCGCACAGCGTCGAAAGCAACGGCAGATGCATCAGCGCCGGGAGAGTGTTTTACGACGGGAACTCCAACCCTCTCCCCCCAGATTTCGAGCTGGTCGATAGCAGCCGCCCGGAAAGTATCTGCAGCCCCGAGGAGGACAGACCTGCCGCTTTCCTTAAGGAGGGCAGCCATTTTTCCGATTGTCGTCGTCTTCCCCGACCCGTTCACTCCGAGAACGAGCACGACGAAGGGGAAGGGGGGCTCTACCTGAAGGGGAGACTCCACTTCTCCCAGAATGTCTGAGATGGCGTCGACCACTGCGTCCCTGGCCGCCTTCTCGTCCCAGTTCTTTCCCCTGAGGCGCTCCTTCACTTCCTCAACCACGAAAAGCGCCGTATCAACTCCGGTATCAGCGAGGATGAGGGATTCTTCGACCCTTTCGAGAAACTCCTCGAGGTTTTTCGCCTCTCCCGGAGCGGGGAAGATACCGAGAATCTTCTCCCTCGTTTTCGTGAGTCCCTTCTTTATTCGTGAGAAAACAGACCCCATCTTTTGCTCCCGACGGACAAATAACTTTTCCGGGAAATCAGGATATCACCTGGTGGTCATGGTGACCACTTTAGAGACACCCGGTTTCTCCATCGTCACGCCGTAGAGGTAGTCCGCGAGCTCCATGCTCCTCTTCTTGTGGGTGATGAGGATAACCTGCCTGTCCCCGCTGATACTCCTCACGAGCGAGTAGAAGCGGTCCACGTTTTTCTCGTCCAGAGGACTGTCCACTTCGTCCAGGAAGAGGAAAGGAGCGGGGCGGACGGAAAAGAGAGACATGAACATGGCAATTCCCACCAGGGCCTTCTCTCCGTTTGAGAGCGCTGCCACGTTCTTCACCCTCTTCCCGGGAGGCTGCGGGACTATCTCCACTCCCGATTCGAGAATGTCCTCGTTTTCGATCAGCCGGAGGAATCCCTTCCCTCCCATGAAGAGCTTGGGAAAGAGTTCAGAAAAATAGCCGTTAACCATTTCAAACGTTGAGAGAAACCTTTCTGACGACTCTCTATCGATCCTGCTTATCACCTTTTTCAGGTCTTCCATCGACTTTTCCAGATCCTCTTTCTGAGCGGTGAGCTCATCGAACCTCTTCTGGAGCTCCTCTCTCTCCTCGATTGCGCCCACATTAACCTCGCCGATAGATTCGAGGGCCCGCCGGGTCTCCTCTACCCGTAAAGATATCTCCTCGACTGTGAGGGAGGACACTTCTTCAGGAACGTCTCCCTCATCGAGCCCTCCTCCGTAGCTCTCCTCGTAGACACTCTCCAGTTCCTCTTTCTTCGTCTCAAGGGCCACCAGTCTTTCCCGCGCGGCGTGGAGAGCCTCAAGCTTTTTGTCTATCTCCTCTCCCAGTCTCTTCCACTGCCCTCTCGTCCGGACAAGGGATTCCTCGCCGGCGATGATTTCCTCTTCCAGCATCCTTATCTTCTCCTCCAGGTCCTTCCGCCTCTCCTGAACCTGGCCGAGCGCTCTCCCCGTTTCCTCTCTCTCCCTTTCCAGACGCTTGAGTTCCTCGTCGATTCCTTCCGCCTCCTTCAAGCACCTCTCAGAACGGGTTTTCTTCTCCTCCTCGAGACCCTGGAGGGTTTTCTCTTCAACCTCTATTCTGGAGAGTCTCTCCTTCAGTTGCTCCCTCTGTCTGAGAGAAAGAGAGTAAGATGCCTCGACGGATTCCAGCTCCCCCGTCACCCCGTCGAGCTCCTCCCTGAGCCGGGAAATTTCTCCCTCAACTTCCTGAATTTTCCCCCTCAATTCTGCCAGCTGTCTTTCTGCAGAGCTCTTCTCGTGGAGTATCCTTTCTCTCTCCTCCTCCACGTGTTCCCTCTCCGCTCTGAGAAGCCTCAATCTCTTCCTGACCTTCTCCCTCTCCTTCTCGAGGTAGTCCCGCTCGAGCCTGAGTGAGTGGATTTTCCCGTCCAGCTGTTTGACCCGCTCCTCAGCATCCTTAAGCTCACCGGATATCTCCACGCCTCTTTTCCCGAGTTCTCCCTCCTTTTCTCCAAGGAGGGTGAGGGCCTTCTCGAGGTCAATCCCCCTCGATTCGAGCTCCTCGAGTTCGGCACGGACGGAGAGAATGCCCCTCTCTCCCTTCCCCCGTCCTCCAGTCATGATTCCGCTGGGGCGGAGGACCTCCCCATCCATCGTCACGTAGGTTGCCCAGGAACCGTTGTTCTTCCAGAGGTTGAGAGCATCTTCGAGCGTCTGGACGAGGAGGACATCGCTCAGGAGGTCGTCCACCACGTCTCTCACCTCGACGGGGACGTCGATGATACCGGAGATTGAGGTGACTCCCCTTTCTGCAGGAATGGGAGCCCCTCCCCTTCCCTCCTTCTTCCTCACTGTAACGGGAGCGACGGTCACCCTCCCCGCCTCGCTCTCCTTCACAGCACCGATGAGGACGACACCGTCTTCCGGGTTTTTGACGACGATGTATTTGAGCGCCTCTCCCAGCGCCGCTTCCACGGCCTTCTCATATCCCTTTTCCACGCGAATGAGGTCACCCAGAACTCCCATCACCTGCAGGTCTTCCCTCTCTGCCGCGACTTTTTCCATAACAAAGGAAACGGTGTCACCGAAGAGCCTGTAACCCTCTACGAGCTGGCCCAGGGTCTCCATGCGGGACCGAACCCTCTCCAGCTCACCCCTGGCTTCCTCTCTCTTACGCCGGAGAGATTCGAGCTCTTCCGATATCTGCGCCTTCTGTCTGGAGAGCGACTCACACCTCGCAACGAGGCCCTCCCTCTCCCTTGAGGCCTCTCTCATCTCCTCCAGGAGGGCCTGGAGCTTCCGGTCCAGGTTTCTTATCTCCTCTTCCAGCCCCTCCTCCTCTCGAGCCATCGCTTCGACCCTCTCGCTCCTTTCCCTGGCCCATTTTTCGCTGACAGAGAGATTGTTTTCAAGGTTCTTCGCCTGCATCTGGAGTCCGAGGAGAGTTTCCCTCTTCCCCTCGAATTCCCTCTTGAGATGCTCCATCTTCGCCTTCAGCTCATCCCGGCGGGTTTCGGGGTCGACCTGGAACGAGAGAATGCGTTGCATCTCCCTTTCAATCTCTTCCCGCTCGTTCGAAAGTTTCAGGAGCCTCTCTCCGATCTCCTCCACTTCTCGCAAAAGAACTGCCCTTTCCTGGAGGAGTTCCTGCCTCCTCTTTCGGAGGCCCGAAATTTCCGTCGATACCTCCCCGAAACGCCTGTCCATCCCGTGGAATTCCTGATTGAGTTCCTGGAGCTTCCTCCGGAGTTCATCGACCCTGCTCTTCCTCTCCACCCCCCTGTTTTCCAGGACCTGCATCTCCGTCTCGACTCTTTCCCTTTCCCGCCTCAGGTCGGCGAGAATCTTCTCCGCTTCTTCCACACGGAGACGAACAGATTCTATATTCCCTTCTATGTCCCCGAGGCGCCTCTTGAGGAGTTCACACTCCAGGACTTTCAGGTTCTCCCTCAACTTCTTGTAGCGCCTCGCCTTTCTCGCCTGCCTGTCAAGGGCTCCTATCTGTCTTTTCACTTCCTGGAGGATGTCGAGGACTCTCAGGAGATTCTGACGGGTGGACTCGAGTTTCCTGACTGCTTCCCGCTTCCTTATCCGGTACTTCGCCACACCCGCCGCCTCTTCGATGAGGAGCTTCACGTCCTCCGGGCGGGACACGACCACCTGCTGGACCTTCGCCTGCTCAATGATGCAGTATCCCCGGGAGCCTGACCCGATATCGAGGAAGAGCTCGTTGATGTCTTTCAGGCGGCAAGGCGACCTGTTAATGAAAAACTCCGATTCTCCGTCCCGATACGCCCGTCTCGTTACCTGAATCTCTGCGCACGACTCAAATCCGGAGGGTGCAATGCCGTCAGAATTCTCCAGGATGAGGTTCACTTCGGCGAAGCTCGTGGGCGGATGCCCCTCAGACCCGGAGAAGATGACATCTTCGAGAGACTTGGTCCTCAGGAGTGTGGGCGCCGTTTCCCCCATCACCCAGCGAATCGCATCGACGATATTTGACTTCCCCGAGCCGTTGGGTCCGGCAATGGCCGTTATTCCGGGGGAGAAACGAATGACCGTCTTCTCCGGAAAGGTCTTGAACCCGACCATTTCGAGGGTTTTCAGTCTCATAGATGGCTCCCTTCCTCCTGAGGATACACCTATATGATGTGTTTCACGCTTGTTTTCATACAATATATTGTGTGATGAAAGGTTTGTAAAGGAGAAAAAGCGCCCCCCGAGGAGGGGGGCGCATATTCAGGGGAGGCTCACTTCTTCGCGCTCTTTCTCTTCGAGGATTTCGCTCGACTCCTCTTCGTCGAGGAAGCGGCCTTCGCGACCCTTGTCCTCTCCTTCTCCCGAATGGCAGCCTGTGCCGCGGCAAGCCGCGCGATGGGTATGCGGTAAGGAGAGCAGCTCACGTAATCGAACCCGTTCAGGTGGCAGAATTCCACCGATGCGGGGTCTCCTCCATGTTCACCGCAGATTCCCACCTTCAGGTTGGGCCGTGTGCCCCTGCCCCTTTCGATACCGATTCGGATGAGGTCTCCCACCCCCTTCTGGTCGAGAGTCTGGAAGGGGTCGAAATCGAGAATGTTGTCGGGTCTCCTGTCGTAAGTCACGTTGCAGGCAGGGCAGGAGAGGTCTTTCTCCAGCGTCTCTCCGCACTCGGGACACTTTTCGGAGCGACGCATGTACTCGGCGATGAACCTTCCCGCGTCATCCCTGGAGAAACCATACGTCGTCTGGGTCAGGTCGTTCGTGCCGAAAGAGAAGAACTCCGCATCCCGGGCAATCTCGTCTGCCCGGATTGCCGCCCTGGGGAGCTCAATCATCGTCCCGACCAGGTAGGGAACTTTCTTCTTGTACTTCTTCTGCACCTCTTCTGCGACGCTCACGACGAGCTCCCTCATGACCCTCATTTCCGAAGCCATACCCACAAGGGGAATCATTATCTCCGGCTTCACCTTCACCCTTTCCTTCGCCACTTCACAGGCAGCCTCCATGATGGCACGCACCTGCATCCGGGCAATTTCCGGGTAGACGATACCAACGCGGACACCCCGGAATCCGAGCATCGGGTTGAACTCGTGGAGTTCCTCCACCCTCTCCAGAATCCTCTTCTTCTCCTCGATGAGCTCTCTGTCCGCATGGAGGAGTTCCAGCTTCGTCACCTCAACGAGCAGGTCCTCTCTTTTCGGGAGGAACTCGTGAAGAGGCGGGTCGAGGAGGCGAATCGTCACCGGATACCCCTTCATGACGCGGAAGAGCCCCTTGAAGTCCTCCTTCTGCATCGGAAGGAGCTGTTCCAGATACTTCTCCCGCTCTTCCTTCGTCCGGGCGAGAATCATCTTCTGCATGATGGGGAGGCGGTCTTCGGCGAAGAACATGTGCTCCGTCCTGCAGAGCCCGATTCCCTCGGCGCCGAAGTCACGCGCCACCTGAGCATCCCGCGGAATGTCGGCGTTCGCCCTGACGCCGATTTTCCTGAACGAGTCTGCCCACTTCATCAGTTCCCCGAAGGCTCCCGTCAGTTTGGGCGTGATGAGAGGAACCTGGCCGTATATGACTTCTCCCGTGTTGCCGTTTAAGGTGATGTAATCCCCTTCTGAAATTGTCCTGCCCTTCACCATGAACCTGTTCGTGGCCTCGTCTATCTCAATCTCCTCACAGCCAGCGACGCAGGTCTTTCCCATCTGACGGGCAACGACAGCAGCGTGGGAAGTCATCCCCCCCCTTGCGGTGAGGATGCCCTTCGCCGCGTCCATCCCGTGGATGTCGTCGGGACTCGTTTCTTTCCGGACGAGGATGACGGGCTTCCCCTCGCTTGCGACCTCGACCGCCCTGTCGGCAGAGAAGACGACAACTCCGCAGGCGGCTCCAGGTGAGGCGGGGAGCCCTTTCGCGATAACTTCGTACTCCGCCTTCGGGTCGATTATCGGGTGAAGGAGCTGGTTAATCTGGATGGGCTCTATTCTCATGACGGCTTCTTCTTTCGTTATGAGCCTCTCCTTCACCATGTCGACGGCGATTTTCACAGCTGCCATTGCCGTGCGCTTCCCCACCCTCGTCTGAAGCATGTAGAGCTTTCCGTTCTCTATGGTGAACTCGAAGTCCTGAACGTCCTTGTAGTGCTTCTCGAGCCTCTTCGTGATGTCCACGAGCTGCCTGTAGACGGCTGGCATCTCTTTTCTCAGTTCCTTTATCGGCTTCGGGGTCCTTATCCCCGCCACCACGTCCTCGCCCTGCGCGTTGACGAGGTACTCGCCGTAGAACTCCTTCTCCCCCGTTGCCGGGTTCCTGGTGAAACCAACCCCCGTGGCGGAATCGTCCCCCATGTTGCCGAAGACCATCGTCTGGACGTTGACCGCAGTCCCCAGGTCGTCAGGAATGTTGTTCGCCTTCCTGTAAAACTTCGCCCTCGGGTTGTTCCAGGACCGGAAGACGGCGTTTATCGCCATATCGAGCTGGGTATTCGGGTTCTGCGGAAAGGGTTTACCCGTTTTCTCACGGACAATCTCCTTGAATGCTTCCGCCAGAGCCTTCATGTCCTCCGCATCGAGCTCCGTGTCCAGGGAAACCCCTTTCTCCTTTTTCTTTTCATCGAGTTTCTCCTCGAAGAGGTCCTTGTCGAGACCGAGGACGACGTCAGCGAACATGGTGATAAAGCGCCTGTACGAATCGTAGGCGAATCTCTCGTTTCCCGTCCTCTCGGCAAGCCCCTTCACCGTCCTGTCGTTCAGTCCCAGGTTGAGAATCGTATCCATCATACCGGGCATGGAAAACTTTGCCCCTGAACGGACCGAGACGAGGAGGGGATTTTTCGAGTCGCCGAACTTCTTTCCCGTCAACTTTTCCAGCTTTGCCAGATTCTTCCTGACCTGCTCCTTCACTTCCTTCGGGACACGCCCCCTGTTGGCGTAGTACATACGACAGACTTCGGTGGTGATGGTAAACCCCGGGGGAACGGGGACGCCCAGGTTCGTCATCTCAGCCAGGTTGGCACCCTTACCTCCGAGGAGGTCCTTCATCTCAGCGTTCCCTTCGGCTTTCCCCCCTCCGAAAAAGTAGACGTATTTCTTCGCCATCTCTCTCCTCCTCTCTATATGAAATGAATCAGTGAGACTTCGAAAAATCAGCGAACCAGCTGAACAGCCCCGTCAACTCCCTGAGGAGAGCGAGCCTGTTCCGCCTGACGTTCTCGTCCTTGTCCATCACCAGGACCTTCTCGAAGAAGGTGTCTATCGGCTCCTTCAGGGCAGCCAGGCGCGAAAGAGCCCCCATATAATCCCTCTTCTCCGCGAGAGACCTGACCTCTTCGCTCGCTTTTTGCACCTCGTCGAAGAGAGCCTTTTCCTCGGGGGTCGTGAAGAGGGTGGGGTCCACCTTCCCGTCCACGCTCTGCCCTTTCAGGATGTTCTGGGCCCTCTTGAATCCCGTCATGAGCGACGCATATGCATCGGACTCCCTGAAGCGGGCGAGAGCCCTCACCTTTTCCCTCACCTCGGAGACGAAGTCGAATCCGGCATTCAGGACGGCATCCACGACTTCCCCGTCCACACCCTCTTCAGCGACGAGAATTCCGTGGAGTCTTCCCCGGAAGAATTCGAGGACTTCACCCTTCACGCTCTCGTAAGGTTCCTTGAGCCTCTCCTTCAAAAGGTCGAGCGCACAGGTGACAAGCCCCTCGAGGGAAACGGGAAGGTTCCTTTCCATTATGATGTGGAGGATGCCAATGGTCTGGCGCCTCAGGGCGTACGGGTCCTGAGTGCCCGTCGGCTTTAACCCGACGCCGAAGCAACCGCACACGGTGTCTATCTTGTCCGCAATGGAGACGATGGCCCCGGTAAGCGTCGAGGGAAGCTCATCCTGAGCGCTCCTGGGGAGGTAGTGTTCGAAGACCGCCTCTGCCACCTCCGGGTCTTCCCCCGTCTTGTATGCGTAGTCGCGGCCCATGACGCCCTGGAGTTCGGGGAACTCGTAGACCACCCCCGTCACAAGGTCCGCCTTCGAGAGGAGGGCCGCCCTCTTCGCCTTCTCCCGGTCCGCGCCATCTATCCTCTCAGCGAGCCACTCTGCTACCTTCTCCACCCTTCTCACCTTGTCAAGGTACGTGCCCAGGTCTGCCTGGAAAATCACCTCGCCCAGGTCCTCCACCCTCTCTATGAGGGGTTTTTTCAGGTCGTCCTTGTAATAGAAATCAGCGTCAGAAAGCCTCGCCCTGAGAACTCTCTCGTTTCCCGTTACGATGACGTCCATATCGTCTGTGATGATATTCGAAACGGCGGCAAATCCGGGATAGAGAGACCCGTCTTCTTTTTCAAACACGAAGTAGCGCTGATTTTCCTTCATCGTCGTGATGAGAATCTCCCTCGGGAGTTCGAGGAACTTCTCCTCGAACCTCCCCACGATGGTGACGGGGTACTCCACGAGATTCGCCACTTCTTCCAGGAGTTTCTCGTCCTGGACAACGCGGCACCCCAGCTTCGCCTCCCAGTCCTTCAACTGCTCCTGGATCATAGACTTTCTCCTCTCGAAGTCGACGATAACGAATGCCTCCTCGAGCTTCTTCTCGTAGAGTGATATGTCGTCGATGACAATCCTGTCAGGAGCGAGAAAACGGTGCCCGAAGGTGAAGTTTCCCGATTCCACATCCCCGAAGGTGAAGGGCACCACCTCCTTCCCGAAAAGGGCGAGAATCCAGTGGACCGGCCGGGCAAACCTCACGTCCAGGTTTCCCCACCTCATCGACTTTCGGAAAGGAAGGGATGGGAGAAGACGGGAGAGAATCTGCGGGAGGACTTCCATCGTCTCCCTCGATTCCTGCTTCTTCCGGTACCCGACGTACTTCCCCCGGGGAGTGTCGAAAACCTCGAGAGAGGAGACTTCCACCCCCGCCGAGCGGGCAAATCCTTCAGCTGCCTTCGTCGGTTTTCCTCCCTCGTCGAATGCCACCTTTTCGGGAGGGCCGAGGACCACGTCTTCCTTCTCCTCCTGACGCTCGCTCAACCCCCGCACGAGAAAGACGAGCCTCCTGGGGGTCCCGGTTATTGCCACTTCCTCGAAGGGAATCCTCTCCTTTGAGAATTCTTCTTCGAGGAACTTCTTTCCCCCTTCCAGGGCGGGACCGATAAAGCCCGCCGGTATCTCCTCACACCCTATCTCCACAAGGAGGTCTCTCTTCATCACTTTCTCCTCTCTCATTTGAAGGATTTATTCAGGAGGGGATATCCGAGTTCTTCCCTCATCTTCAGATATCCCTCGGCGCAGAGCCTCGCAAGATTCCTCACCCTGGCGATGTAAGAAGTCCGCTCCGTCACCGAAATCGCACCCCTCGCATCGAGCATGTTAAAGGTGTGCGAGCACTTGAGGCAGTAATCGTAAGCGGGCAGGACAAGGCCCTTCTCTATGAGGCGCTTGCACTCCTTTTCGTACATGTTGAAGAGTTCGAAGTGCATCTGCACGTCTGCCTCTTCGAAGTTGTAGATGGAAAATTCAACCTCGCCCCTGTGATGGACGTCCCCGTAGGTCACGTCTCCCACCCACTTCAGGTCGAAGACGTTATCCACGCCCTGGAGATACATGGCGATTCTCTCGATTCCGTAAGTGATTTCGAAGGATACGGGCTTGAGGTCGATTCCCCCCGCCTGCTGGAAGTAGGTGAGCTGGGTTATTTCCATCCCGTCGAGCCACACCTCCCATCCGAGGCCCCACGCTCCAAGGGTGGGACTCTCCCAGTCGTCTTCCACGAGCCTGATGTCGTGCTTCTTCGGGTCGATTCCGAAAGAGCGAAGGCTCTCGAAGTACTGCTCGAGCACGTCGGGAGGCGAAGGCTTGAGAATCACCTGAAACTGGTAGTAATGCTGAAGACGGTTCGGGTTTTCCCCGTATCTCCCGTCCGTAGGCCTTCGGGAAGGCTCTACGTAAGCCACGTTCCACGGCTCAGGACCGAGGACGCGGAGAAACGTCGCCGGATTGAAGGTTCCGGCTCCCACCTCGATGTCGTACGGCTGTTGAATGACACACCCCTTCTCTGCCCAGAACTCCTGCAGGGCAATCACAAGTTCCTGAAATGTCACGTTTTACCTCCGGAGGAAAGGAATTGACACAAACGGGTAAACAGAAAATAACACCAAAAGGATAATGTGTCAAGAAGTATAGGAAATTACAGGGTTTTCGATGCTCAGGAAGCGATATTCTCGAGGCTTTTCAGGGCTCGAGGGAGGTATCCCAGGCGATGGAGGAAGGCCCCCCTCACCACTTTCCCGTACTTCTCAGCGAGGAGGCGGAAATCGTCCCCGTGAGGGACCTCGTCGCTCCGGACAAACTCGAAAAAGGCGACAACCTCATTCCGGTCAGTTACGATAAAAACACCCTTTTTCTCACACTTATTGCATAACAGAGATAAATTTTGCTTATTCATGTAAACCTTGTCCCCTGAGAAACCACCTCCGCAGGAAGAACAGCTGTCGAAGCGGGGGAAATATCCCGAATCGAGGAGGAGGGACATCTCCATCCAGGAGAGCGCGGGAGGTATGCGTCCCTTTTCGGAGAAGTGGTCAAGGAGGCAGAGGAGGCGCCTGAAAATCCATCGGGAATCGACGTTTTCCGGGTAAAGCTTCGTCACGATTTCAAGGGCATAGTCCGAAGCCAGATAGTACTCGTATCGTGTCGCCAGCTCCTCATAACTTTTCAGGAGTCTCGCCCCCGTCAGGGAAAAGCCTCCTCCCTTCTCCCGCCTTAAGAGAAATTCGTAGAGGCAGAGCTTCCTCACTGACCCGGGGAAGCGTTTCCGGCTCCTTTTCAGCCCGCGGGCGACTGCCCAGAGAGACCCGCTTCCCTCTGTGAAGAGGAGGAGAGAGGCATCGGACTCTTTCCGCACGACTTCCCGGACGCGAAAACCTCTTCGAGTAAAACTCACATTCATGATTCAGAGCATCTTTTCGAGGAGAAATTTGGAAATGCCGAGAAAGGAGAGGAAGCCAAGGCAGTCCGTTGCCGTCGTGACGATGACGCCCGATGCCAGCGCCGGGTCCACCTTGAGCGCCCTGAGGACGAGGGGGACCACCGTGCCGAAGAAGGCAGCCACGAAGAGGTTGATTACCATTGCGAGGAAGATGGCCACCCCCACAATGGGGAGGCCTTTCCAGACGTAAGCGATGATTCCCATGAGAATTCCGTTAACGAGCCCGTTGAGGAGCCCCACGACTATCTCTTTCACGAGCACTTTTTTCGCACCCCCGTAGTCCAGGTCACCGAGAGCGATTCCCCGCACGACCACAGTAAGCGTCTGCGTGCCGGCGTTTCCCCCCATCCCTGCGACGATGGGCATGAAAACGGCGAGGAAGGCGAACTGTCCAATCGTGTCTTCAAAGAGGCCGACCACCCAGGAGGCGAGTATTGCGGTGGCCAGGTTGATGATGAGCCAGGGAAGACGGCTCTTCGCCGACGAGAGGGGGTCCCCATACACCCTCTCCCCCACTTCCACGTTAGCGAGGCGCATGAAGTCCTCCGTGGCCTCCTCGTCCACGACGTCCATGACGTCGTCAAAGGTGATGCGGCCGAGGAGTTTCCCTTCAGAGTCGACGACGGGAAGTGAGGGGACGTCGTATTTCTTGAATATTTTCGCTACCTCTTCCTGGTCCAGGTCCGGCGTAATTGTGGCGGGAACGGGGTCCATCACCTCGGAAACCCTCTGGGACCTCTTGGCCAGAAGGAGTTCAGTGAGACGGAGCATCCCCTTGAGGTGAAACTTCTTGTCCACGACGTAGATGTAGTGGATATCGCTTATCTGGTCCCGCCTCGCTCTGAGCAGGTTTATCACTTCCCGCACGGTCTGGAACTCGTAGACGTAGAGAAATTCGAGGGACATGAGACCGCCGGCGGTCTCGTCCTCATACTGGAGGAGGGCCTCCACCTCTTCCCGGTCCTCCTCGTCTATCCCCTCGAGAACTGCCGCCCTCTGGGTTGGGGTCAGTTCGTCGAAAATGTCGGCGGCGTCGTCAGAATCCATCTCGTCGACGATTGCCGCCAGCTGGTTCGACTCGATGCTCCCGAGTATCTCTCCCTTTGCCGCCGTGTTCAGTTCGGCGATAACGTCGGAAGCCACGCGTGCGTCGAGGAGGTTGAAGAGATAGAGTTTCTCCTCCTCCTCGAGGGTCTCGATGAAATCAGCGATATCCGACGGGTGGAGCGTTGAGAGGAGCGCGCTGAGGGCGTCGTCGTCCCTCTTCTGGACGAGGGACACGAGGGTATCGTATTGCTCCTTCAGAAGCATTCCCGGAGAACCTTCCCCTTAGCCTTTTTTCATTCTCTCTCTGAGAGGAAAACGGAGGAGAGATGCAATCACGTGGACGTAAGTCTTCTCGAAGCGGGAAAATTCCCTCCTCTCCCGGGTCTGGACATTGACAACCCCGAGAAGCCTCCTCCCGTCCAGGATGGGGCAGGAAATCATTCCCCGGAATTTCTCCTCTCCCAGGTCGGGAACGAAGTGGTACCTCTCATCCTCGGGGGCATCGGGGACGGATACTAACTCTCTGTTCTTTGCCGCCCATCCCGTTATTCCTTCTCCCACCTTGAGAGAAACCTTACCGACCAGGGAACGACGAAGTCCCCACGTGGCTGCGAGCGTCAGTTTCCCCCGCCGGTGGAGGTAAATGGAGCAGACCTCCACTCCCAGCCGGTTGGCAATCCTCCTGACGATTCGGGAGAGAATTTTTTCCAGGGGTTCGCCGGAAGAAACAATGAGAGTCAACTCCTCGAAGGAGAGAAGTTCTGACTCCTTCTCCCCCTCTCCCATGAGCTTCATGACCCCTCTCTCCTCCTCCAGCCGGATAAAAGGAGGGTGGGCAATGGATTCGTAGGGGTTTACCCTCGTCGTGGGCATGGAGTGGGGCGTCTTCGTTCTGAATCCGCACTCGCACTTCCAGTGGATGTGGTCGTAGTCAACCCTCTCCTTCATCAACTTCTTGCCGCACTTTCTGCACCTGACGATTCCACCCATCACTCTTCACCCTCTCGAGTGAACGTCTTTTCCACAACCTCTCCCTTACCGCCCAGTGCCCCGAGCCTCTTTCCGTTGAACGTGACGATAACCCCGGCACCGTTACCCAGTTTCACGTAAATCTTCTTTTCCCCTTTCACCTCGAGCCTGTCCCCCGGATAGAGCGTCACGTCTTTCGACGTTCCATCGTCGACGACGAGGAAAACCCAGGTAAGCTCCTGGGCTTCCAGGATGAGGTTAAGCCTCCTTTCCCCCTCCTGCGCTTTGAGAGGTGATGAGGCCGAAGTGGCTCTGCTCTCCGCCTCCCCCACCTTCGGCTCTGTTCTGGTCCCCGCAACTTTTTCCCCTTTCTTCACCCGGGTGCGTGCATCCTCACCCCCTTTCACGCCCTCCCCGGGCCTCATCCTCTCCAGTTTCTTTTCCGGATTGCCCGGGGCTTTTCTCGCTATTTCAGCTTCCACGTGGGTCATCTGAGTGAGAACCTCTTTCTCTTTCTTTACCTGCCTGACCACGAGGACGATGAGCCCGGCAATGAGAAGGAGCGAGAGGAAGCCCACGACGGTCCTCCTCGAGGGACCGCGGGAAGGAGTGACCTCTCTCACCTCCCGTATCGGCTCTCTCTTCTTTTCCCCTCTCTCTTCCAGGAAGTCGGAATAACTCTCGAGAAAAGGGCGGCTGTCTATCCCGAGAAACTGACAGTAGGTGCGGATGTATCCCCTGACGAAGACGGGCTCGGGCAGGCCCGACAGGTCGCCGCTCTCGAGCAGGCGGATGTATTTCCTGCTGATTTTCAGGCGGTCAGCCACCTCATCGACCGTGACCCCCCTGGCCTCTCTCTCTTCTCTGAGCCTCTTCCACGGCAAGTTCCGCCTCCCGTCACTGCTCGAGGAGTTCGATGTACTTTTGAGCCAGCTCCCTCACCTCCGCCGTCCTGCTCAGTTTCACGACCTTGTGAAAATTCTCCAGCGCCTGGTCGTACTTTTTCATTTTCATATATATCTCGCCGAGCTGAAAGTATGCAGAAACGAAGCCCGGGTTGAGGGACACGGCCCTTTTAAGGAGCTCGATCGCCTCTTCGAACTGTCCCGACTTCGCAAGGAGACGCCCCATGTTGTAGTAGGGGGCGGGGAATGAAGGGGAAAGGGTCATGGCCCTTCTGTACGATTCCTTCGCCCTCTCGATATCCCCCAGCTTTTCGTATTCGATGCCCATGTTGTTGTACGCCCTCTCAGGCGTCGCGTAGAGGAGGTTGTCCACCGCCTTCTGATAGGCGTCTATCGCTTCCCTCGACTTCCCCTGCCGGCTGTAGAGGAGTCCCAGGTTGTTGTAGGCTTCCGAGTAGTTGTCCCTCAGCTCAATCGCTTCCTTGAAATACTCCTCTGCCTTCTTGAAGTCCCCCAGAGCCATGTACGTAAGTCCCAGGGCGTTTTTGATTTCCGGGTTTGACCCGTCCAGTTCCTCCGCCTTCAGAAGTTCGTTGAGCGCCAGGTTCGGCTTTCCCTCGCTCAGGTACCCGACCCCGATACCGAGCCTGGTTGACGCCTCCCTCTTCACCTCTTCCCTGGGAGCGCACCCGGCTGCGAGGAAGAAAGCCAGGACGAGGACGAAGAATTTCCATCTCCCTCTGCTGGCGAACATCAGAGGTGCTCCCCCACAATCAAATCGAGTTTCTTCTTCAACTCCTCGGGAATGAGTTCCCGGGAAGTCATTATCGCGTTCTTCAGTGAGTCAGCACACCCGCAGGTGAATTCGTCCGGGAGAGAACGGGCAACTTCCAGAATTATCTTCTTCGAGTTGGCCACGTTCTTTTTGAGGGTCTGGACGACCATGTCGGCTGTCACGTCCTCCTCTCCTTCCCGCCAGCAGTCGTAATCAGTGGCGAGGGCCATCGTCGAGTAGCAGAGTCCCGCCTCACGGGCAAGCTTCACCTCGGGGACATTCGTCATCCCGATGACGTCGACGCCCCACGAGCGGTATATGTTCGATTCCGCTCTCGTGGAAAACTGGGGTCCCTCGATGCAGATATAGGTCCCTCCCCTGTGGACCCTCTCGACCACTTTCCCTGCCGCCTCGGAGACGACCTGCGAAAACTGAGGACACACGGGGTCAGCAAAAGCGATGTGACCGACGAGACCCTCGTCAAAGAAGGTGTTGACCCGGAATTTCGTGTTGTCGTAAAACTGGTCCACCACGACGATGTCTCCGGGACGAATCTCCTCTTTCATGCTTCCTACGGCACTGACAGAGAGGACCCTTCTGGCCCCCAATTTCTTCATTCCGTAAATGTTTGCCCGGTAATTGATTTTCGAGGGCGGGATTCTGTGGCCCCTCCCGTGGCGAGGGAGGAAGACGATTTTCACGTCCTGATAACGCGCAACGATGAACCTGTCCGAGGGCGGCCCGAAGGGAGTTTCCACCTCAACTTCTTCTTCCACCTCGACCCCCTCGATATCGTAGAGACCGCTCCCTCCTATGATTCCGAGAACCTTTTCCGCCATCATCCCCTCCTGGATTCAATTTCTCTTTCTTTCGTTAATTATTATTTTTCGCCATATTGCCGTGCAAGTTTTTTCCTGATTTTTCCTCTCAGCTGGCCGCAGGCGGCTTCGATATCTCCCCCCCTCCTCTGCCTCTTAATCGCCTGGATTCCGTATCGATGGAGTATCTCGCGAAAGACCTCCTCCCTCCCCTCCGGGGGAGAGCGGAAGGGGGAAAACTCGTTCTCGTTGTAAGGGATGAGGTTCACTTTCACCCTGCACCTTTTAAGGAGCCTTCCAAGGCGGTGAGCGTCCTCGACGCTGTCGTTCACCCCGTCTATGAGGACATACTCGACGGTGAACTTCCTGCCGGGGCCCGGGTCGAAAGACCGCAGGAAATCAACTATTTCTGCTATCGGATACTTTCTGTTCACCGGCATCAGGCGCTCCCTCACCCGGTCCGTCGTCGCGTTGAGAGACACCGCTATCTGAGCCCTCGTCTCGTGAAAAATCTTTTTCATTTCCGGAACAAGTCCGCAGGTGGAGACGGTCACCCTCTTTCCGCCCAATCCAAACCCGAGCTCTGACGTGAGAATCTCGATGGACTTCATCACCTCGTCGACGTTGTCGAGAGGCTCTCCCATCCCCATGAAGACGACGTTGGTTACCCTCTCTCCCCTCTCCCGGAGAAACTTCTCGGCATAACACACCTGTCCAATGATCTCCGCGGACGTGAGGTTACGGACGAACCCTGCCCCCGCAGTTGCGCAGAACCTGCACCCCATTCTGCACCCGGCCTGTGTGGAAACGCAGACTGTCCTCCTCTCCCCGTCGGGGATGATAACCGACTCTATTCCTTCACCGTCTTCCAGCGTGAAGAGAAACTTAACTGTCCCATCGCCGGACACCCTCGTCTCCGAGGGGTCGAGCCAGGATATCCGGAATCTCTCGGCCAGTTCCTGTCGGAAGGACCGGGACAGGTCCGTCATTTCGTCGAAGGAGGTTGCCAGTTTTTCGTACAGCCAGCGGAAAACCTGGCGAGCCCGGTACGGCTCTTTCCCCATTCCGGAAAAGAGGTCTGTCAACTCCTTCAGGGTCTTTCCCTTGAGGTCGACCTTCACTCCCGTTACCCCAATAAAAAAGAGGACTCCATCCTCACTATCTTAACAGACGGAGCCCTCTTTCAAGTTGTCTCTTATGTTTAATTACTCAAGAGTTCGAAATCACTGAAGAAAAACGCTATCTCTTTTGCCGCCGTTTCGGGGGCATCCGAGCCGTGGACGATGTTCTTCTCCACGTCGGAGGCAAAATCGGCACGAATCGTCCCGGGAGCAGCCTTTGCGGGGTCCGTCGCCCCCATCAACTCCCGATTCCTGGAGATGACGTTTTCTCCCTCCAGGACCATGACGACGATGGGACCGGAGGACATGAAGTCGGTGAGGCTTTCATAGAAGGGTTTGTCTGCGTGGACCGCGTAGAAAGCCTTCGCCTGCTCTTTCGTCATCCTCACCATCTTCATTCCGACGATTCTTATCCCTTCCTTCTCGAAACGCCGGATGACCTCTCCGATGACTCCCTTCGACACTCCGTCGGGCTTGATGATGCTCAGCGTCCTTTCCACGGGTCACCTCTCACCGGGTCACTTTCTCTTTCGCCATTTCGTAACCAATCTGAAGGGCGAGCTTGTTCAGCTCTTCCGTCCCCTTCGGGACCCGGGAGAGAACAGCCTTTTCCACCGACTCGTAACTGACTTTCCCGACGATAGCCGTTATGGCGCCGATGGCGACGATGTTAGCCACGAAGGCCTTTCCTACCTTCTCCTGCGCCGCGCGGATGATCGGGAGTTTGATGACGCGGTAATTCCCTTCGGGAATCTCCGTAACGAAGTCCTCGTCAACGAGGAGAATCCCTCCTTCCTTCAGGTCCTTGTAGTACTTGTTGCACGACTCCTGGGTCAGGGCGAGGAGCAGGTCGATGTTCGTCGCCTTCGGATAGTTGATGGTCTCGTCGCTGATGATGACCTCAGACTTCGAAGCGCCTCCCCTGGCTTCCGGCCCGTAAGACTGACTCTGGACCGCGTTTATTCCCTCGTATATTGCCGCCGCCTCGGCGAAGATGACCCCCGCCAGGATGAGCCCCTGACCGCCAGAACCGGAAAATCGGATTTCGTAGCGTCCCATCACTTCCCTCCTTCCTGGACTCTCTTGACCATGGAGTAGTACATCTCCGTGTACTCGGGTTTCTCCTCCCGGTAGAGGATACCCATGGGAAGCTTCCCTGCCGTCTTCTCCGGCGGCAGCTTCTCAAAAGCGGTAACGGGGAGGAAGTGGTCTTTCATCCAGAGGAGCATGTCCGTGGGGCTCTTGAACTTGTTCCGACGCCCGTAGGTGGTGGGACAGGCGTTGATAATTTCCACGACAGAAAGCCCCTTGTGTTTGATAGCCTCCACCACCAGGTTGTCGATACCTGCCGCGTGGTATGCCGTCCCCCGGGCGATGAAGGTCGCTCCCGCCCCCTTGGCCAGTTCGAGGATGTTGAACTGAGGGTCGACGTTGCCGTAGGGCATCGTCGTTGCGACGGCGCCTGTAGGAGTGGTGGGAGAATACTGGCCGCCTGTCATCCCGTAAATGTAATTGTTGAAGACGACGACGGTGATGTCGATGTTCCTCCTGCAGGCGTGGATGAAGTGGTTCCCTCCGATGGCCGTCGCGTCTCCGTCTCCGGTGATGACGAGGACGTTCTTGTCCGGTTTCACCATCTTGATTCCCGTGGCAAAGGCGATCGCTCGTCCGTGTGTCGTATGGAGAGTGTTGAAGTCGACGTACCCGGGGAGACGGGACGCGCACCCGATTCCCGAAACGATTGCCGTGTCGTCCTGCTTCAGTCCCGCCTTGTCAATCGCCCGGATAATCGCCTTTAGGACGATTCCGTAGGTGCATCCGGGGCACCAGATGTGCGGGAACTTGTCGTTCCTCAGATATCTTGAATAATCGTATGCCATCAGAGGACCTCCTTGACTTTGTCGAGTATCTGGAAGGGAGAAATGGGCTCGCCGTCGACGCGGAATATCCCGTCAATTCGGCACTTGCCCTTCGAGCACCGTTCCACCTCGAGAATAATCTGCCCCAGACTCAGTTCGGGAACGATGATCGCCTTCACCCGCTCCGCCAGGGCTTCGACTTCTCTATCCGGGAAGGGCCACATCGTCAGGGGACGGAGGAGGCCAATCTTTATCCCCTCCTTCCGCGCCATGTCGACGGCCTCACGGGCGGACCTGCCGCATGCCCCGTAAGCGAAGACCGCTACCTCTGCGTCGTCGAGCATGTATTCGTCGTTCTTCACGATGTCGTCACGGTTGGCGTATATCTTCCTGAGGAGGCGTTCCTCCTCGATGTGAACGAGCTCGCAGGCGTTGATAGGGAATCCGGTCCTGTCGTGATTTAAGCCGGTGACGTGATAGCGGTACCCCTCGAAGAAGTTCGCCATCGGAGGAATGTCGCCTTTGGAGGAATCGTAGGGGAAGTATTCCTCGGGCGGAACATCGGGTTTCTTCCGGTCTATCACTTCCAGTTCACCCGGTTCGGGAATCTCAATCCTCTCCCTCATGTGGCCGACGATCTCGTCAAAAGCGATGATCACAGGGTTGCGGTACTTCTCTGCAAGGTTGAAGGCCCGAACCGTTTCGGAAAATATCTCCTGAACGTAAGCCGGCGTGATTGTAATGATGGGATGGTCGCCGTGCGTCCCCCACCGGCACTGCATGATGTCAGACTGACCCGGCCCCGTCGGGACTCCCGTCGAGGGACCTCCTCTCATGACGTTGACGACGACGCAGGGAACCTCGGCGATTGCGGCAAACCCGATGTTCTCCTGCTTGAGAGAGAAACCCGGACCGCTCGTCGCCGTCATCGACTTGGCACCTGCCAGGGAAGCTCCGATAATCGCCGCCATCGAGGCAATCTCATCCTCCATCTGCATGAAGGCACCACCCCTCTTCGGGAGTTCCTTCGCCATCACCTCCGCCACTTCCGTCGACGGGGTTATGGGATATCCGGCAAAAAAGGAGCATCCCGCGTAGAGCGCTCCGTAAGCACACGCTTCGTTTCCCTGAAAGAGTTTAACCTGCCGCGCCACGTTGACCTCCCTTCAGTCCTTTTTCTCGATGAAAATGGCAAAGTCGGGACAGCGGAGTTCACACTGACCGCACCTGATGCACTTGTCCACATCCACGACCTTCACCTTGAACATCTCCATCCCCAGCACGCTCTTCGGACAGAGGCGGACGCAAATCTCGCATCCCTTGCAGAACCTGGGGATGATGGTGATTTTTACCTTATCGTTCTCCGTGCTCACCATTTTTTCTGCCGTCTTGACCATGGCTACCCCTCTATTCCTTTATTTCCATGCCGAGAGCCTTCGCCATGGTGATACCCATGTCGGCCGGACTCTCCGCCACATGGATTCCCGCTTCTCTGAAAGCTTTTATTTTCTCGTCGGCGGTGCCTTTGCCACCGGATATTATAGCACCAGCGTGCCCCATCCTCTTGCCTTTCGGGGCCGTTCTTCCCGCAATGAATCCGACAACGGGCTTCGTCATCTGGTTCTTCACGAACTCGGCGGCTTCCTCTTCCGCCGTCCCTCCTATTTCTCCGATGAGGACGACCGCTTCCGTATCCGGGTCTTCCTGGAACATCTTCAGCACGTCGATGAAGTTCGTCCCGTTGACCGGGTCGCCCCCGATGCCGACACACGTGGACTGCCCCAGACCGAGAGCTGTGAGCTGGGCGACAGCTTCATAGGTCAGCGTCCCGGACCGTGAGACGACGCCGATTTTCCCCGGCGTGTGGATGTAACCGGGCATGATTCCGATCTTGCATTCCCCGGGAGTGATGACGCCGGGACAGTTGGGACCGACGAGCCGGGTTTTCTTCCCTTCCATGTACCTCTTGACCTTCACCATGTCGAGAATGGGAATCCCTTCCGTTATCGCCACGACCAGGTCGAGTCCGGCGTCAACTGCTTCCATGATGGCGTCTGCAGCAAATGCAGGGGGCACGTAAACGACGGAGGCATTTGCGCCCGTCTCCCGCACGGCCTTCTCCACGGTGTTGAAAACGGGAACTCCCTCGACGGTCTGACCCTCCTTGCCTGGCGTTACCCCGGCCACGATTTTCGTTCCGTACTCAAGCATCTGCTTCGTGTGGAAAGCGCCCGTCGCACCGGTGATTCCCTGGACGATAACCTTCGTGTCTTTATTGATGAGTATGCTCATTGTGCTCCCTCCGTTATTAGAGATTTCCCTTCGCCGCTGCAACGGCCTTCTCCGCAGCGTCCCTCATGTCGCTGGCGGAGATGATGTTGAGACCGGACTCATTGAGAATCTGCCTTCCTCTCTCGACGTTCGTGCCCTCGAGACGGACGACGAGGGGAACGGAAAGCTCCACGTCCTTTGCAGCCTGGACCACTCCCTCGGCGATGACGTCACACTTCATGATGCCACCGAAGATGTTCACGAGAATCGCCTTCACCTTCGGGTCAGCCAGAATGAGCCTGAAGGCGTTCCTCACCTGGTCGGTGGAAGCGCCGCCTCCCACGTCGAGGAAGTTTGCGGGCTCGCCGCCGTGAAGCTTTATCATGTCCATCGTTGCCATGGCGAGACCGGCGCCGTTGACCATGCACCCGATGTTTCCGTCCAGGCTTATGTAACTCAGGTCATACTTGGATGCCTCGTATTCCATCGGGTCTTCCTCGTCCACGTCCCTCATCTCGAGGATGTCGGGGTGGCGGAAGAGCCCGTTGCTGTCGAAGTTCATCTTCGCGTCGAGCGCGAGGACGTCGTCGTCACCGGTGATGACGAGGGGGTTTATCTCCGCGAGGGAACAGTCAGTCTCCACGAAGGCCCTGTAAAGTCCGAGGATAAACTTGACCGCCTTGTTCACCTGCTTCCCCTCCATCCCCAGGCCGAAAGCGAGCTTCCTCGCCTGGAAGGGCATCATTCCCACTGCCGGGTCAACATGCTCCTTGAGAATCTTCTCGGGAAACTTCGCCGCAACCTCTTCTATTTCCATTCCTCCTTCAGAAGAGGCCATGACCACGACCCTGGAGACGGCCCTGTCGATGACGATTCCGACGTAGAGTTCTCTCTTGATATCCGTCGCTTTCTCGACGAGGACTTTCCTGACCAGCTTCCCCTGCGGACCCGTCTGATGGGTCACGAGGGTCATACCGATAATCTGGCCGGCGTATTCCTTCACCTCGTCCATCGTCTTTGCCAGCTTCACACCCCCGGCCTTTCCCCGACCACCGGCGTGGACCTGGGCCTTGATGACGACGGGAAGGCCGAGTTCTTCCGCAGCCTTCACAGCCTCATCAACGGAAAATGCCACTTTCCCCTCAGGGACAGTGACGCCGTATCTCTTCAAAATCTCCTTCGCCTGATACTCATGAATGTTCATCTGCCACCCTCCGTCCTGTAATGAAATAAAAAAGGGGGATGCCCGCCGTGGGGCACCCCCTCAGAGTCTCCTGTTAGATTTTCCTCATGAAGGCAAGTCTCTTCAGGTACTGAATTCCTTCGGTGATGTTCAGGTTCTTCGGACAGCACTCCATGCAGTTGAAAATGGTGTGACAGCGCCACAGACCGTTGTGGTCGTCGACAAGTTCGAGCCTCTCAGCCGCTGCCGTGTCCCTCGAGTCGTAAACGAAACGGAACGCCTTGAAAAGAGCGGCAGGTCCCAGATAATCGGGGTTGTACCAGAAGGAGGGACACGAACCCGTGCAGGACCCGCAGAGGATGCAGTTGACCGCGTCGTCGATGATGGCCCTGTCCTCGGGAGACTGGTAGTACTCTCTGTCCGTGGGAGGTTCGCTCGATTCGAAGAACGGATTGACCGCCTTTAGCCTTTCGATGAAAAGGTCCATGTCGACGATGAGGTCTTTAAGGACGGGAAACCCTTTCAGAGGCTCGATGGTAATCGTCTTCGACCCGAGGTCCTTCACCTGGGTGTTGCAGAGGAGTCCGTTCTTCCCGTTCATCATGACGGCACAGGACCCGCATATCTCGTGCCTGCACGACCGCCTGTATGAGACGCTCCCATCGAGGTACCACTTGATGTAGTTGAGTGCGTCCAGGACGGTCCACCCTTCCTCGCAGTCCACTTCGTAGGTTTGATACCTGGGAGCATCGTCCGTCTCTGGATTGAACCTGTATACTTTGAAGGTATACTTCATCTCCATGCCTCCTTAATATTTCCTTTCCTGCGGCGGGTACTTCGTGATGACCACAGGCATGTAGTCGAGGCGAACTCCGTCCTCGGTCTTGTACGCGAGAGTGTGCTTCATCCAGTTTTCGTCGTCCCTCTTCGGATAATCCGTCCTGTAATGGGCACCCCGCGATTCCGTCCTGGCGAGACCGCCCACGACGATGACCTCGGAAAACTCGAGGAGGTGGGAGAGTTCGATGGCTTCGATGAGTTCGGTGTTGTACACCATGCTCCTGTCGTCGATCCCCACGTCCTCGTACTGCTTCTGAAGGTCCTTGATGATGGAGAGGAGCGTCTCGAGACCCTTCTGGTCGCGGAAAACTCCGCAGTACTTCTGCATGCTCTCCTGAAGGGTCTGCCTTATTTCAGCGGCGCGCACCTTTCCGCTCCCCTTCATCAACCTCTCTATTTCTTCCTTCACGGGCTTCTCCGGTTCTTCGAAGAGAGCCTTGAAGGAGAGGTTTTTCAGGTCATTGAGTATCGTCCTTCCCGTTCTCCTTCCGTGGACGACGGCATCCAGGAGGGAGTTGCACCCGAGCCTGTTCGCTCCGTGCACGGATACGCAGGCGCACTCACCAGCAGCGTAGAGTCCCTCGACGATGTTCTTCTTCGGGTCGTAAATGACGTGTCCGTTGATATCCACAGGAATCCCGCCCATCGAGTAGTGCGCCGTCGGCTGAATCGGAATCGGTTCCTTCACCGGATCGACGCCCACGAACTTTCTCGCAAGTTCTGTTATCTGCGGGAGCCTTTCCATCAGTTTCTGCTCGCCCAGGTGCCGCAGGTCGAGGTAGACGTAGTCCTTTCCGCCGATCCCCCGCCCCTCGTTTATCTCCGTCTGGATAGAGCGGGAAACGAGGTCACGGGGCGCGATTTCCATGAACTTGGGAGCGTACTTTTCCATGAACCTTTCACCCTTGTCGTTCAGGAGATAGCCACCCTCGCCGCGGGCTCCCTCAGTGACGAGGATACCCTGCTTGTAGAGACCCGTCGGGTGGAACTGGACGAACTCAAGGT
>RFHC01000070.1 GCA_003696505.1 Deltaproteobacteria bacterium | reverse complement strand
TCGGGGCCAGTCCGGGATACGAAGAATGGACAGGAATCACATATCGAGAGTTTTTCTTCCATCGTCGTGGCAAATTTCAACAAGTCCCCGGATGGTGGAAGGGTCCAGCAGTAATCCTGATTCTTTCCAAAGAGGGGACAACTCGTATGATATGTAAAGATAGACTTATTATCAGATTTCCGCTTAATCACATTAAATCTTCTTCTCCGGAGGTTTTGATAATATTCAGTGACATGACTTATTTTTATTTTTTTTACGTCATCATCTCCTTCTTCGCCTTTGAAAGGGGTGCCGTCGTCTGGAGGACTTTGAGGTTTTTATGGAAAGCCCTGACGGCTTCCACGGCTTTCTCCCTCACATCTGCTGGCACGTCGTAAAAGGTGATGTCAACAGTCCCCTCGTCCTCGACCTCCACGTCGAAGAGGTTGTGGTCCAGCCCCGTGGCCAGGACTATCCTGTTCTCTGAAGAGACGCGGATGAACCTCCTCTCTATTTCTCTCTTCCCTTTCCTCTTGAAGTCGTCGCTTATTGATTCTATTTTCGAGAGAGACACCAGGATGTCGGCGCACCTTTCTATCCCCAGATTGTGGGGGTTGAGGGTGATGTCGTATTTCCCCGGGTCGGGCCACCTCTCTCCGAAGTGGTGGCTGTAAAACCCCTCGCGCTTCCGCTCAATCGAATCAATCACCTCTTCCGCCTCGACGTGAGAAATTCCGTGCTTCTCGGAAATCCATCGTATTCTCTTCTCCCTGTCACCCACGATGAGGACGTGGATGACCCCCGGCACGTCCCGGAGGATGACGGATGCCCCTCGCCCGTAGATGATGACGTTTCCCTCCCTGGCTATTGACGTCACCGACTCGCAGAGGAGCCCTCTCCACAGGGGCATGTTGTAGAAGATGGTATCGAAGAAGGAGGGTTCCGCTTCCGTGGTAAACTTCCTCGCCAGAAAGGTCCCGACGATTCCCCGGAGGCGCTCTTCCACATCACGGCGGTATGCGACTTTCAGACCCGTTTTCTCGGCGAGTTTCGAAACGACGACGCTCGCCCTCGTTCCGTGCTGTCTCGAAATTGTGATGACGGGCATGGCATCCTCCTTTCCTTCAGGCCACATTCGTTAACTTTTATAACTCCATTTTAAACCGGTCAGGGGCTTGACGGAAAGTTATTCCTGAGATTTTGCTTGATTGAAAAAAACTTCCCCGTGGTTATGGGGGAGCAGATTGCGCTCCGGTGACAGCGAGGGCCTGTGCCGGTAGAATAGGAGTCATGAAATCTCTGAGGACCGGAATTTTCTACCATCCATCCTTTTCCCGGAGGAGTTACCTCACCGTGGGGGCGCGCCTTGCCGATTTTCCGGGTGCTCTGAGTCGGATTCTCGAGAGAGATGACGTGGAGATGTTCGAGTCTCCCCCTGTGTCCCGGGACCTGATTCTCAAAGTTCACACGGAGTCGCTCATCGAGGGAGTGAAGAGGGACCCTCTCTGCTCGACGGCGTGGCACTCCGCGGGCGGGGTGGTCCTGGCCGGGGAGAAGGTCTTATCAGGGGAGATAAGGAACGCCTTCGCCTTCATCGGCGCGGGAGGGCACCACGCGGGGAGGTCCTACTTCGGGGGATATTGCTGCTTCAACGACGTTGCCCTCTCCATCGTGAACATGCGGGAGAAGTTCGGAGCGAGGAGGTTTGCCATACTCGACACGGACGCCCACCACGGCGACGGGACGCGGGACATCTTCCAGTCGGACCCGGATGTGCTCCACGTCTGCGTCTGCGGGATGAGTTACGAATCCGCCGACGGGACGAAAGTGGACCTTCCCTATCCTTCCTACTGGGAGGGCCCCGAAACGATGAACGAGAGATACTTCTCCCTCGTCAGGGAGGAGTTTCCGCAGCGGGCTGAAAAGTTCAGGCCGGACCTGATTTTCTGGTACTTCGGGTTCGACACCCACGCAGGAGACTACGGGGACATCGGGCTCACCGCTCCCTGCTACTTGAACATTGCCCGTCTCATGGTGGAACTTGCGGAAAACCTCTGTGAGGGGAGGCTCATCGTCGTCCTCGGAGGCGGTTCCCACACGCACCTGGCTACCCGCCTCATCCCTCCAATCATCGAGATTCTCGCGGAAGGAGCGGAGTGAGAGAACAGGGAAGGAGGTTGCCGTGGCAAGTGTCAACCCCTATGTGATGCTCGTCCTTGCCATTTTCGTTGCGGGGTTTTTCCTCATCGCGGCCGTTTTCTTGATGAAGAAGGTCATCGAGGGGAGCAGGCGAGGAAGAGAGGAGGATTCCGTCGTCGTTCAGGTTCTGAACTCGATGCAGAAAGAACTGGAAGAGCTCCGTCTCAAGCAGGTGGAAGATGCGTCGAAGTTGAGGGAGGAGCTCCGCGACGGGATGGCGCGCGCTCAGAGCGACGTGAACGCCCGCCTCGAGTCGGGGATGAAGCTGATGATGGACAATCTGACGAAGATATCGGGTGAGCTGACGGAGCGGCTCGGGCAGTCTCAGAAGCTGATAACAGACCAGCTTCAGGGGACAGTGAAGATTATCGGGGACGTGAAGACGACGCTGGGAACCTTGGCGGAGCAGGCGAGGAGAATGAAGGAACTGGGGGAGGACGTGTCGAAACTCCAGGAGATACTTCGGTCGCCCAAACTCAGGGGCTCTGTCGGGGAGGTCCTTCTGGAGGACATGCTGCGGCAGGTCATACCCGAGGAGAACTACAGCCTCCAGTATCAGTTCCGGTCGGGAGAGAGGGTCGATGCGGTCATCAGGCTGGGTGGACACATCATCCCCATCGATTCGAAGTTCCCGCTGGAGAGTTTCGAGCGCTTTCTCGGGGCTGGCGACGAGGCGGAAAAGAGGAAGCACCGGAGGGATTTCGTCCAGACGGTGAAGAGAAGGATTGACGAAATCGCGGAGCGCTACATCCGTCCGGAAGAGGGCACTTACGACTTCGCTCTCATGTACGTACCCGCTGAGAACATCTATTACGAAATCATACTCAGGAAAGAAGACGAGAAAGAGGACCTGTACGGTTACGCTCTCAGGAAAAGGGTCGTGCCTGTATCTCCCAACAGTTTCTACGCATACCTGGTGGCCATCGCCTTCGGGCTCAAGGGGTTCAGGATAGAGAAAGAGGCGATGGAGATACGGGGGAGGCTGGAGGAAATCGTGAGAGGGCTCGCCGCATTCGGTGAGGTCTTCGAAGGATTGGGAAAGAACATCGACCTGGCTGCGAGGAAGTACGACGACGCGAGAAAGCGCCTCCAGAAGGTGGAGACGAGGCTGGAGATGCTGACGGGGCTGGGGGAGATAGAGGGGGATTGAGGCTGAGACACCTGTGGATTGTGGATTGCGGAATGCGGAATGCGGAATCTGTCATCGGACCGAAGAGCCTCCGAGCCTCCGATCCTCCGAGCCTCGGAGCCACAGAGCCTCCGAACAACCGGAAAAAATAAAACACCAGGAAACATCGTAGGGAAGCGCTGGGACCTGAGCGGAGTCGAAGGTCATGGAGTTCACGAGGTTCACGAGGTTCTCGAGGTTCACGAACCAGCGGACTGACGAGCATCAGAGCCACCGAACATCCGAACCGCCGAACCACCGATCCACCGAAAACACCCGTAGGGGAGCGGTTTACCCGCTCCCGTTCAATGAAAG
>RFHC01000069.1 GCA_003696505.1 Deltaproteobacteria bacterium | reverse complement strand
GTTCGGGACCGACGCCTTCCGATTCACCCTGACGGCGCTTGCCGCCCAGGGCAGGCACATCCGGATGTCGGAGGACCGTATCGAGGGATACAGGAATTTCATCAACAAACTCTGGAACTCGGCGCGGTTTCTCCTGATGAATCTCGACGGGTACTCCAGCGGTGACCTTACTCCCACGGGGGTTGAGGACAGGTGGATTCTCTCCCGCCTCCAGAGGACGATAGGCATTGTCAGGGAATCGCTCGACGAATACCGATTTAACGACGCGGCCGGTGCGGTCTATCAATTTCTCTGGCACGAGTTCTGCGACTGGTACATAGAGATTTCCAAACCAGCCCTGTCGGGGAAATTCGGGGAGGAGGAGCGAGCGGTCAAGCAGAGAGTGCTCGTTCACGTGATGGAGCAGATTCTCAAGCTCGCCCACCCTGTCATTCCCTTCGTGACGGAAGAAATCTGGCACTCCCTCCCGGGGGAGAGGGATTCAATCGTTCTGACTCCGTTCCCGGAGGAAGACCCGGCGCGGCTCGACGAGGAGGCGGAGGAAAAGATGCGCTTCCTCATCGCTCTGATAAGGGGAATTCGCCATCTCCGCCAGGAGGTAAATATCCCTCCCGGAGCATTCGTTCAGGTTCGCCTGAGGGGAGGCGACCAGGATTTCGTCAGGGAGAAAGAGGAGTACGTGAAGCGCCTTGCACGGGTGGAGTCGATAGACTACCTCTCTCCTGAGCAGGTGGTGAAGGGAGAGGCAACGAGCGTCGTGGAAAACGCGGATATATTCATCCCCGTGAAAGGGCTTCTCGACTTCGATGCGGAGCGGAAGCGGATACGGAAGGAAATGGAGAAAGTGGAAAAGGAGATAGAGGGCCTCGCCAGGAGGTTGGAAAACGAGAACTTTCTCACCCGAGCCCCGGCAGAGCTCGTCGAGAAAACGAAGGAGAGGAAAGGAGAACTGGAAGAGAAGCTCGCTCGCTTGAGGACGGTTCTGGAGCTCTTTGAGGAATAAATGGAAACGTTCCGCCTTGACAGGATAATTGAGAGCGCTCTTGCCGAGGATGACGTCTTTGATGACCCTGTCGGAGGGGCGCTGGAAAGGATTGAGGGAAAGGCGGAGGTCATTGCCGAGGAAGAGGCCGTTTTTTGCGGCGGAGTCCTCATCCCCAGGGTATTTTCCCTCATAGACGAGAGAGTTTCCGTCACCCTATCAGCCGGGGAAGGTGAGACGGTGAAACCTGGCAGGGTGGTGGCCGTCCTCGAGGGACCTGCATCGTCCCTTCTCAGGGGAGAGAGGGTTTCCCTCAACTTCATCCAGAAGCTTTCGGGCATCGCGACACTGACGTCCCGATTCGTCAGGGCAGTGGAAGGGACGAAAGCGAAAATCTGCGACACGCGGAAGACGACGCCGGGCCTCCGCTTTCTGGAGAAGTACGCTGTCCGGTGCGGGGGAGGGGTAAATCACAGATTTTCCCTCTCCGACGGGATACTGATAAAGGAAAACGCGATAAGGCTTTTCGGGTCTGTGAAAGAGGCTGTCAGGAAGGTGCGGGAAAGAGGACACCATCTCCTCCGGGTTGAGGTGGAGGTGGAATCGCTCAAGGAGTTGGAGGAAGCCCTCGATGCAGGGGTTGACGCTGTCCTCCTCGACAATATGTCTCCCCGGGAAGTCAGGAAGGCCGTCGAAATCGTCGGCGGTCGCGCTCTCGTGGAGGCCTCGGGTGGAATTACTCTCGAAAACGTCCGCCAGTATGCCGAAGCAGGCGTGGATTTGATTTCGGTGGGTGCACTCACGCACTCGGCACCCTCCGTCTCTTTCACGATGGAAGTGTCGTGATGGGACGTCCGGAGAGAACAGCCTTTTTCGTCATCCTTGCCATCATTTTTCTCTCAGGGGCCCTTGAAATCCGGGCACGGGCTGAGTTTGTCCTCATCGACAGGACGGTTGCTCTCGTGGGAAACAGGGCTATCCTCGAAAGCGACTTCGAGAAGAGGGTTTGCTACGAGGCTGCGAAAGAGGGAATCACGCCCGATGCCGTCGACAGGGAAAAACTCCTCCGGAAGATGGTCGACGAAACTCTCGTCGTAGAAGAGGCCGCGCGCACAGGGCTCGTCGAGCCGAACGAGGAGAGACTGAAGGAGTCGATAGCGAGGGTGGAGGATGTCTTTTCCCGGTGTCCGGATGGCTGCGAAAAGGTGTGTGGAGACGGAGGTTTCGCGACAGCCCTCGCACTGAGAGAAGAGACGCTTCGCAGTTTTGTTGAGAAGAGAATCAGGGTTTTCCTCACTTATTCCGAGCAGGACCTCAAAGATTTCTACAGGATAAGGAAAAACGATTACCCGGGAACTTACGAGGAGGAGAGGAATCGAATAAAGAGGGACTACGAGGAGTTTGCCGTTACGAGAGAGTTCAGGAAAGAACTGGAGAGGTTGAGGAAAAGGACGAAAATCGTCATCACAGAGGGGAAGAGATGAGACGATACCGATTACGGGTCAGGGACTCCTTCGCGTCTGCCCACAGTCTGAGGGGATACGAGGGAAACTGTGAGCGGATGCACGGACACAACTGGAAGGTGGAAGTTGAAGTTGAGTCGTGTCGCCTCGACGACCGGGGTATTGCCGTTGACTTTCGCCTCCTCAAAGACCTTCTCAAGGAAGTCATCGGAAAACTGGACCACAGAAACCTGAACGACGTTCCTCCCTTCGACGACATGAATCCGTCGTCGGAGAACATCGCTCAGTTCATCTATGGAGAAATAAAGGGAAAATTGCCGGAGGGGGTGAGCCTCTCCTCCGTGACAGTCTGGGAATCTGAGACGGCCTCAGCCACCTACTCCGAGGTGGAGTGAGGTGAGTCTCCGGTTTCTCCTGGAGCCGAATTACTCTTCCTCGCGAGCCACGAGGGCCCGATTCAGGTCCCTCAGCAGGGTCTCCAGGTCTATGTTGTGAGCCCGGGCGCCCTGTTCGATGTTTTCATACTGGTTCAGAGAACAGGCTGCGCAGTCGATTCCGTATTTTTCAAACACGGAGAGGGTTCCAGGGAATTTCCGGATGACCTCTTCTATTTTCATTTCCTTCGTTATCATCTCCTCACCTCACCTGATTCAAATATACCATTCATCGGGGGAGAAAAAAACTCACGGGAGGGGGAGGAATCTGAGCTCCGGGAGGGAGGGGATCTCACCCACGTCCCGGGCGAGGCGGTAGAACATCCTGAGGCCTTCCAGCTCCTCTCCCAGGTTATAAGAGAGGTTTGACCAGTAGTCGTGGAGGAAAGAGAGCGGGATGTTCTCCGGGGAGGGCATCCGGGAATCCCTGTACCGAATCATCTGTTCGGAGATTTTCTTCGCGTCGAGGAGCGCTCTCACGAATTTTTTCAGAGGCCTTTTCTTTTCCTCCCACGAGTGGGTGGGAATTATCCAGAGAGCGAAAACGAAGGGGAGCCCCGTGTGTTTGTGCCACATTTCTCCGAGGTCGTAGACCTTTTGCGACGGACTCTTCTCGTTTTCCAGGAACCTCCTGATTGCCTCGTCACCGATGAGGAGAGCGGGAAAGTTTCTCGACCTGCTCTCCTCCCACGGATTATCCGACGGGATGATTGTCAAATCCTTCCCCAGAAAGGCGGTGAGAAGTATTTTCAGGAGGACGACGCTCGTGGCCGACCTGTTCGTCGAGAGAACTTCCAGGCGTTTCTCCTCTTCCACGGGGTAAGGAGAAAAGAGGAGCACGCTCTTTACGCGGATTCTCGAGGAGATGGAGATGTCCGGCACGATGAAATACTTCTCCGGGTGACGGGCGAACTCGATAGAGGAACCGGGCGTGATGTCGATTAATCCCTCTCTGAGAGAACGGTTCAGTTCCGCCGGATGGCCCTGAACGAACTCTGCGTATTCGAGCGGAAAGTGCCTTTTCAGGGCGGTGAAGATGGGGAGAGTGTTCAAATATGGAATCTCCCCGACGACAATAGTTCTTCCTTCTCCCTCCACGGAGAACGCCTCCCGCTGGGATGGGAATGAAGGGATGTTACCATTTTTTCCTCCGTCAGCGAAATGCCTTTTCCCGTTGTTCCCGTCACGCCTCATCTGATATGAGGATAATGTCGGCGCTGATTTTACCCCTGGAGGTGCTTCAATGATCGAGAAAGCGAGGGAACTTTTCCGTGAAGCCCGTTCCCTCTGTGTCCTCACCGGCGCAGGGGTTTCTGCAGAGTCCGGCGTCCCCACGTTCCGGGGAAAGGACGGGCTCTGGAAAAACCACAACCCTATGGAACTTGCCACGTGGGATGCCTTCACGAGAGACCCGAAGCTCGTCTGGGAATGGTACCAGTGGAGGCGGGGTTTGATAAGGAAGTGCGAACCGAATCCCTCCCATCAAGCCATCCGGAAGATGGAAGAAATGAAGGAAGACTTCCTCCTCATTACCCAGAACGTGGACGGCCTTCACCGGAAGGCGGGGACAGAAAAACTCGTGGAGATTCACGGGAATATCTGGGAGGTTAGATGTGTCGGGTGCGGGTGGAAGGAGGAGGTGTTTGACGACTTTGAAGTCCTTCCCCCCCGATGCGGTCACTGCGGCGAACTCCTCCGGCCGAACGTTGTCTGGTTCGGGGAGGCCATCCCGGAGGATGCGCTCCGTCGCTCTTTCGAAATGCTCGACAGGTGCGACCTCCTCATCGTCGCGGGCACGTCCGGTGTCGTTCAGCCAGCTGCTTCCTTTGCCGGATACGTGCTCCGCCGGGGAGGGAGCGTCATCGAAGTGAACCTGGAGGAAACGCCCAACACTCCCTTCGTTACCATCTTCCTGAAGGGGAAGGCCGGGGAGGTCCTT